>JANWLJ010000161.1 GCA_025450955.1 Polyangium sp. (in: bacteria)
GCGACAATCGCCACGAGGCGGTGCTCCCGGCGCTGCTCGATCTCGCCGGGCTGCCCTACACCGGCTCGGGCCCGCTCGCGCTCGGTCTCGCGCTGCGCAAGGACGCCACCAAGCGTCTCCTCGTCGCCCACGGGGTGCCCACTCCCGAGGCGATGGCGCTCGACTCGGACGACGTCTCGCCGGTGCTCGATCATCCGCGGCTGCGGTTTCCGCTGATCGTCAAACCGGCGCGCGAGGACGCGTCGGTGGGGATCACCCGCGACTCGGTGGTGCAGGGTCCTTCAGCGCTCGCCGCCCGGGTCGCCGAGGTGCGCGCCCGCTACCGGCAGCCGGTGCTCGTCGAACGCTACATCGAAGGACGCGAGCTGTACGTCTCGCTCCTCGGTAACGGCGCCACGCTCGCCGCGCTGCCGATGCACGAGATCGATTTTTCGGCGCTGCCCGCCGATCGGCCGCGCATCGTCACCTACGACGGCAAGTGGGTCCCCGGCTGCGACGAATATCTCGGCACCACGCCGGTGCGCGCCGCGCTCGCGCCCGAGGCCCGCGCCCGCTGCGAACAGGCCGCCCGCGCCGCCTTCTTCGCGCTCGAGCTGCGCGACTACGCCCGCTGCGATCTGCGGCTCGCCGAAGACGGCACGCCCTACGTCATCGACGTCAATCCGAACTGCGATCTCTCCGCCTCGGCCGGCGTCGCGCGCGCCGCCTCCTACGGCGGGCTCGACTATCCCGAGCTCATCGAGCGCATCTGCTTAGCCGCGCTCGCGCGCACCCAACTCGTCAAGGAGCCTCATGTCCACCGAGACCGCCTCGCCGCTGTGTCCCCCGTCGACGCTTCCCCATGCGGCGCTTCCGCTCATCCGGCGCCTTCAGCCAAGCGATCGCGAAGCGCTGATGGAGCTGGTCTCGCTGGACGGGCTGTTCACGACGGAGGAGGTGGGAGTCGCGCGCGAGCTCGTAGGCGGCGCGCTCGCTGATCCGAACGGCGACTACCGCGTGCTGGTCGCCACCTCCGACCGCCGCGTCGAGGGGTACGTCTGCTACGGCCCGACGCCGATGACCGAGGGCACCTGGGATCTCTACTGGATCGTGACCCACCCCGAGGCGCGCGGCCGGGGCGTGGCGCGGGCGCTGGTCGGCCGGATGGAGAGCGAGCTGCGCGCGCTCGGGGCGCGGCTGGTGCGGGTGGAGACCTCGCACCTCGACGGCTACGGCGCGGCCCACGCCTTTTACCAGCGGCTCGCCTACCCGGTGGTGGCGCATCTGGTCGACTTCTACAAGCCGGGCGACGATCTGATCGTCATGCTCAAGCGGCTGTGAGACGTTTTTGAACACGTGTTCGAAAATTTGAACGACGGTTCAAATGAGGCGCTGGCCGCGCTCGCGCGCCACGGCTCGGTGGTGGTTCAGGTGGCGTCGGGCTCGATGCTGCCGACGGTCGAGGTGGGGGCGCAGGTGATGGTGCGGGCGGCGCCGCCGCGTCTCGGCGAAGTGGCGCTGCTCCGGGTGCGGACAGGCGGTTTCATCTTGCACCGGCTGGTGGCGCGGATTGGGCTCGGGCGCCGGATGCGCTGGGTGCACGCCGGCGATGCCCCGGGCGCGGGCGCCGGGCTGTGCGCGCCCGAGGAGGTGCTTGGCACCGCCGAGCTCGAGCGGCGGCTGCCAACGCGCCGGCGACGGCTGGCGCTGGTGCTCTCGGCGCTCGGTCGGGCGGCGCTCGCGCGCCTGGGCGGCGCATCGGCCGACCCGCGGGTATGATGAAGGGGATGGTCCGCCTCACCCGCCTCGCCGCGTTCGCGCTCATCGCGCTCCTGGCCGGCGCCGGCTGCAAACACCCGCGACCGGCGCCGCCGGCGATCGTCGAGGTGCGGGTGCTCGATCGCACGCCCGCTCAGGCGCGGATCGGCTTTCAAACCGCGCCGGTCGCCGCTGCCGCCGCGCGCGCGATCGGGCAGGCGAGCGGGATCGCGATCACCGACGGCGGCGTCCCGCCCGGACGTACGCCCGGCCCGCGCTACAAATTGGTGGTCGAGGTGCGCACCGAAGACAGCGAGGATCCGACCGGGCACGGCACCATGCGCGCGATGGTGAGCGAGCGGCTCGATCCGGTCGACGCGCCGATCGGCACCGACGGCTTCGAGGAGAGCGCGCTCGGCGAGCACAACTACGACAAGAAGACCCGCGGCGACGCCAAGGCCGCCTGGCAGGCGCACGTGGTCCGCACCGCCACCGACGTGGCGCGCGGTCTCGGCGCCCAGGTGCGGCTCGCCTCCGGACCGGTCCCCGCGATCCTCGCCGCGCTCTTGAGCACCGACGACACCCTGCGCGAAGAGGCGATGCGCCTCGCCGGCGAGCGCAAGCTCTCCTTGGCGGTGCCGACCCTCATCAAGCTCTTGAAGAGCGACGATCACGAGGTGCGCGATCGAGCCATCGGCGCGCTCTCGGCGATCGGCGATCGGCGCGCGGTGCGGCCGCTCACCGAGGTGGCGCGCTTTCGCGATCTGGGCGACCTGCCCAAAATCCTCGACGCGCTGTCGTCGATCGGCGGCGAGGAGGCCAGGAGCTATCTCGCCTTCGTCGCCTCCGGCCACGACAGCCCCGAGATCCGCGATCTCGCCAAGCAGGCGCTCGTCCACCTCGACGCCCGCGACCACCGCGACCTCTCCGTCCGCTGACGTTTTTCTAATCGACGAGGTCGCCCATCACGCGGCGCAGCGCTTCGGGGCGCATGCCGAGGCGGGTGAAGATGGTCTGCGCCTCGGTGAGCAGCGCGCGCCCGCCGTCGCCTTCGCCGCGCTCGATGCGGTACTTGCCGAAGCGCTCGAGGCCAAGCGCCAGCTCGGCGTCGTTGCCGATCTCGCGAAACAGCGCGACGCCGCGGGTGAAGTAGTCCTCGGCCATCTGCGCGCCCGCGCCCGCGTCGTCGAACAGGGTGGCGGCGTGGATCTCGCCGAGTGCGAGCAGCGCGCGGCCGACGTCGACGCGGATCCCGGCGGCGGTCGCGATCTCGAGCGCCTGATCGCAGCGCTCGAGCGCGCTCGCGCTGTCGCCGGCGGCGAGATCGGTCAGGCCCATGTTGCGCAAGGTCTCCGAGAGCAGGCGGCGATCGTCGAGCTCGCGGGCCAGCGCCTCGGCCGCTTCGAAGCGGGTGCGCGCCTCGCCGCGATGACCGAGCGCGCGCGCCGCCTCGCCGAGATGGCAGAGCAAAGCCGCCTGCAAGGGGGAGGCGCCGATCGATTCGGCGACCGCGAGCGCGGTCTCCCATTCGCGGCGCGCGCCGTCGGTGTCGCCGCGCTGAAACGCGAGCACGCCGAGGCCGTTGCGCACCTGGGCGACGCCCGCGCGATCTTGCAGCGCGCTGCGGATCTCGAGCGCCTCGCGATAGCAGGCGTCGGCCTCGTCGAACAGGCCGCGGTGCCGCTCGATGTGGCCGATGTTGAGGAGCGAGGTGGCGATCCCGCGCTTGTCGCCGAGCCGCCTCCGGGTCTCGAGCGCCGCCGCCGAGCGATCGAGCGCCTCGTCGTAGCGCGATAGCATCCACTGCACCGGCCCGATGTCGTCGAGCGAGCCGGCCACGCCGCGGGTGTCGCCCGACTGCTCGAACAGCTCGAGCCCGCGCTCGAGGTACTCGAGCGCGATCGGCAGATCGCCCTTTTGCCGATAGACGCGTCCCATCTTGTTGAACGCCACCGCCGCCTTGGTCCGCGACGCGACCACCCAGGCCAGCCGCAGCATGCGCTCGAAGGCGCCGAGCGCCGAGTCGTGCTCGCCCTTGAGCTGAAACACGCTGCCGAGGTCGTGCCAGAGATGAATGCGGCTCGCGAGATCGCCTTGACCGAGGCAGCCGAGCGCCGCCGCGTACAGCCGCGTCGCCTTGTCGTTGAAGACGCGCAGGCGCGCGGCGTGGGCGCCGCGACGGTAGCGCAAGGCCGCGCCCTCGCCGTCGCCGGCGCGCTCGAGGTGGCGGCCGATCTCCTCTTGCGCCTCTTCGCCGCGCCCCTCGGGCCGAAGCTCGAGCCACTGCGCGATCAGCCGGTGGTAGCGCTGGCGCGCGGCGACGTCGATGCCGTCGTAGATGACCTCCCACCAGGGCGGATAGGCGAAGCGATACTCGCGCTCGCCGGGAATCGTCGAGTGCGGCTGCGCGGTGAGCAGGCCCCGCCGCTCGAGCGCTTTGAGCGCCGCCTCCACCTCGTGGCGGGTGCGATCGCCGGCAGCGGCGATCTCCCCGAGCGTCGGCCCGTCGGGATCGCCGTGACCGCCGTCGGAGAAGAGCGCCGCGGCTCGCACCAGCGCGGCGAGCGCGTCGGCCCAGAACGCCTCGCCGCAGGCCGCCGCCTTTTCGAGGAGGTTGCGCTCGCCGGCCGCCATCGCTCCGAGCCGCGCCGCCAAGATGCCCTCGAGCGTGTCGGGCAGCGTCGCGCTCTTGAGCCGCTCGTCATCGAAGCGCCAGGTGCCGGGCTTCTCACCGTCGATGATCGCGCCGGTCTCGAGCAGGTAACGCACCAGCTCGACGAGCGCGCGCGGCACCCCGCCGAGCTTTTCCCGCGCGTGACGCTCGAGCGCCGCGGACGCTTCGCCGGCCGGCCGCAAGAGCTCGCGCAACAGCTCGGACACCTCGTCGTCGCCGAGCGGCCCGATCTCGATCCGCTCGAGCGCGACGTCGCCTTCGCCAAAAGTCGGATGCGCCTCGAACATGCTCGGGCGGCCGACCACCAGCAGCGCCACCGGCGAGGAGGCCAGCCCGGCGGCGAGGTAGTGGAGCAGGTTCACCGTCTCGGGCGAGGCGCGATCGATGTCGTCGAGCACCAGCACCAGCGGCGAGCGTTCGGCGTCGGCGGCGAGGAAGCGGCGGATGGCGATGAAGGTGCGCGCTTCGAGCTGCGCCGGCGATTCGGCGAGCGGCTCCACCACCGGACTGTCGGGAAACGGGCAGTCGATGAGCTGGCCGAGCAGGTGCGCCACCTCGGTCGCGCGCGACGACGGGAGCAGCTCGGCACAGGCGGCGCTCAAGCGATCGCGCACCACCTTCGGCTCTTCGCCGTCGGAGAGATCGAGCCGCTCGCGGAGCAGCCCCTGAAAGGCGCCGAACGGCGGGGCGCCCGGTCCGCCGCAGCTCGCCTCGAAAAGGCGCGCCTCGGGCAGCTTGGCCGCGAGCACCGGCGCGAGCTCGCGCGCCTAACGGGTCTTGCCAACGC
>JANWLJ010000162.1 GCA_025450955.1 Polyangium sp. (in: bacteria)
TCGTCCTTGATTCGCCCGCCCACCATCGGCTCGAGCGCGTCGTAGTCCTTGCGCGCCTTGGCCAGCATCGTCTCGATCGGATTCGGCTCGGCGTGATCGTCGGCGCCGTGGCCGTCGGCTTGGGCGGCGTGGTCCGGCTGCGGGCCGAGCTGCGCCTCGAGCTTGGCGATCTCGTTCTTGAGCGAGCCGCGCGCGATCATCTCGTCGCGCAGATCGTGGATGAGGTGCATCGGCGACAGCGGCTTGTCGGTGTTGAACGCCGGGCAGAAGTTCGAGCAGCGCGCGCACTCGGTGCAGGCGTACTCGTCCATCAGCGACTTCTGGGTGAACTGCTCGATCTTGCCGACGCCCCAATCGTTCTCGTCCTCGAGGTTGAGCTTCGGCATCACGCCGCGCTGGCCGAGGTTGCGGAAAAAGATATTGGGCAGCGCGCCGAGGATGTGGATGTGCTTCGAGTACGGGACGTAGTTCAGAAACGCCAGGCCGAGGCAGATGTGCGCCCACCAGAAACCCTCGGACCAAAGATGGGCGGTGTGCGGCGCGGTCCCGGCGAACCAACCGGCCACCACCGACGAGATCGGCCCTTCGGCGCCGAGGTCGCCGAACGCCACCATGTGGAAGCCGTGGAAGAAGAAGTTGGTGATCATCAAGCCGGCGATCGCGCCCAGGATGATCCCGGCGTCGAGCGACATCGGGATGAGCCGCGGCTTGACGACCAGGCGGCGGAAGAAGCCGAAGCCGATCGCGCACAGCACCAGCAGGTTGAAGACGTCGATCAGCCAGAGGAGCGGGTGATAGATGCCCGCCGGCAGAAACGAGAAGTCGAGCCCGGTCAGCCCGTTTACCCACAGCTCGAGGGTGCCGATGCTGACGATGAGAAAGCCCCAGAAGATGGTGAGGTGATGCTTGGAGGTGTAGCCGCGCGGCGCGCCGTACATCGTCGGCTCGGGCACCTTCTTCTGCATCAGCCAGTAGACCACCACCGACAGGAACCGCTCCCCGAGCCGATCGAACGGAACATCGGGCCGGCCCACCATCATGAAGCGGATGAGCCGGGAGATGGTCCAGCCGAGCGTGCCGAAGGCGACCGCCAGGACCAGCGCGAAGACGAGGGCTTTCATGGTCTCCGCCTATATCACGTCGATCCCTGCGCTGCCAAGACCGACGCGGCGCGTCAGCCGTCGTCGCAGGTTGCGATCGCGCGAATTGGGCGGGCGAGGGGAACGTTCGCGCAACGAAGTGGCGAATTGCTTGCAACACCCCTTGATGGATGTCGCAAACGGACGAACAATAGACATGCAAGCCCCTGGAAGTGCCATGCGGTCCGGACTCGAAGCCAACATTCTGGTGATTTCAGATCTCCACCTGGGTGAAGATTTGCGCCCCAGTGTGGCAAACGTGTCCTATCTTCGTCACCTGGTTCGGCTCGAGCGCGCGCTCGAAGCGTTCCTCGCGCACCACACCCAGAACAGATTGAATGGGCGGCCGTGGACCCTGGTGGTCAACGGCGACATGGTCGACTTCATGTCGGTGATGATCCTGCCCGACCAGGGCGAGGCCGGCGACGCCGAGGATCGGCTCTACGGGCTCGGGTTCGGCGAGCGACAGTCGCAGCGCAAGCTCGAGCAGGTGATCGTCCGTCACCAGGGCGTGTTCGGCAAGCTGGCCGAGTTCATCGCCGCCGGCAACGAGGTGGTGATCGTCGTCGGCAATCACGACTTCGAGTTCCACTATCCGACGGTGCAGCGCACCCTGGTCGAGTGGCTGTGCGGCCTGGCGGTCGGGGCCGGCGCGCCCGACGAAGCGCGCGCCGAGTTCGCAAAACGGATTCAATTCTGCCCCTGGTTCTATTATCAAAAAGATTTGATTTATATCGAGCACGGGCATCAATACGACGAATATTGCTCGTTCGATTATCTGCTTCATCCGGTGGCGCAGCCCAAGCGCGGCGGCCGAAAGAGCCGGGTGGCGCTCTCGGTGGCGCACGCCGGAATGCGCTACTTCGCCAATCAGCTCCCCGCCTACGATCCGCACACCGCCGAGGAGTGGAGCTTCTTCAATTACGCGCGCTGGGCGTGGGCGCAGGGGCTCAAGGGCGCGATCCAGCTCTTCTACTTTTACGGCCTTCTGGTCTGGCGCCTCGTCGAGCTCTGGTATTCGCTCATCGACCGGCGGGTCGAGTCCGAGCGGCGCGCGGTGCACCAGGAGCGGCTCAAGGAGCTGTCGGGTCACTGGAAGATCGCCGAAGAAAAGCTGATCGCGCTCGACGCGCTCCGGCGCACGCCGGTCACCAAGCGTTTGTGGAAGCTGCTCTCGGCGCTGTTCATCGACCGGGTGCTGCTCGGCGCGGTCGCGCTCGCGCTCGCCAGCGTGCTCATCGGCGAGACCCACGGCGCGTGGCGGATCGCCGGCCCGATCGGGGTGGTGCTCTTATTCGGCGTGGTCAACGAGCTCCTCAACAAGCTCAGGCTCGAGGCGCCGTCGGTGCGGCTGCGCTCGGCGCCGCAGGCGATCCAGCGGCTCATTCGCGCGCCGTTCATCGTCTTCGGCCATTCGCACGCGCCCGAGCGGCTCGCGCTCGAAGGCGGCGGCACCTATTTCAACACCGGCACCTGGGCCTCCGACGACGTGCGCCACACCTTCACCCATCTGGTGGTCACGGTCGCTCCGAGCGGCGAAGCGCCGCGCGCCGAGCTCCGCCAGTGGCGCGACGGCTCGTCGGTCGCGTTCAAAGAGTAGTCACCTCCCGCTAGACAGCCCGCGCCGCCGGTGCTAGAGCGGATGGATGCCGATCCATCCCGAGCTGTTGGCGATCGTGCGCTGTCCGAAGTGCCTGGGCGCGGTGAGCGAACGAGACACCGCCGACGGGCCGGGCCTGGTGTGCGAGAAGTGCCGCCTGGTCTACCCGGTGGTGAACGAGATCCCCAACTTCCTCGTCGAGGAGGCGCGCCCACTCGACGGTGCTCCCAAATGAGCGCGGCGGGCGCGGCCGGGCCGCACATCCTCGTCCTCGAAGACGATCCCGACGTGCAGACGCTCCTCCGCAAGCAGCTCGCCGCGCACGGGTTCAAGGTGAGCCTCGCCTCCGACGGGCTCGACGGGCTGATGAAGCTCGAGTCGCTCGCCCCCGACCTCATGATCTGCGACGTGATGATGCCGAACCTCGACGGGATCGAGTTCGTCAAGGCGATCAAGGCCAACAATCTCACCCAAAAAATCCCGGTGATCTTTCTGACCGCCAAGACCGATCCGCGCAGCATGATCGAAGGGATCAATGTCGGCGCGCGCTTCTACGTCACCAAGCCGTTTCAGATCGACGATCTGCTCTCGAAGATCAAGCGCGCCCTCGCGGGCCGCTGAGAGCGTGGTACGCTGCTTCGGATGACCGGGCACTTTCCCTTCCCACGCTTGCCGTACGGCTGGTTCCTCGCTGCGCAATCGAGCGAAGTGCCGGCGGGCGCGGTGCGGACCTTCTGTTATTTCGGGGAGGAGCTGGTGATCTATCGCGGCCAGGACGGCGCGGCCCACGCGGTCGAGGCGCACTGCCCGCATCTCGGCGCGCACGTCGGCGAAGGCGGCTGCGTCGTCGAAGACACCTTGCGCTGCCCGTTTCACGGCTGGCGCTTCGGTCCCGACGGTCAGTGCGTCGAGGTGCCCTATTCGGCGCGGCTGCCCAAGGTCGGCATGCGCGCCTGGCCGCTCGTCGAGAAGGGCGGGTTCCTCTTTCTCTGGCACGACCCGGACGGAAACGCGCCCGACTGGACCGTGCCCGACCTCGAGGAGGAGGGCTGGACCGATCGGCGCTGCGTCGACTTCACCCTGCGCTCGCATCCGCAGGAGCTGATGGAGAACACCGCCGACATCGCTCACTTCGGCTGCCTGCACGGCGCGCGCAACCACCGCTACCTCAGGCAGTGGCAGGCGCGCGGACCGTTCGCCGACACCAAGATCGGCTTCTCCGCCTCGGGCGCGGCGGTCGGCGCGCCGGACAACTTCGTCGATCTCGAGATCAACTTCGCGCTCCACGGGCTCGGCTACCTGGTGATCGACAGCCACGTGCTCGACGCCAACCTGCACGGTCGGGTGCGGGTGTGCGCCACCCCGGTCGACGCCGATCACGTGCGGGTGTTCTTCATCTCGAACGTGCGCAAGATGGCCGATCCCGCGTTCACCGGAATGGCCGACGAGCTGTTCTTTCAGGCGGCCAAGGCCGACTTCGAGCAGGACGTGCGGGTGTGGAGCCACAAGGTCTATCGGCCGCGGCCGGTGGTGGTGCCCGGCGACGGGCCGATCCTCGCCTACCGGCAGTGGGCCAATCAGTTCTATCAGCCGCGCGCCGCGTAGCGTTTATTTGCGCCGGGCCGCGCGCTCGCCGAAACTGGGCGCATGACTCCTCCCTCCCAGAGCGGCTCTCTTCGCCTGGCGTCGACGCCGGCGGCCACGCCGAAGATCGACCGGCGACACACGCGTGAAGATCGCCGTCGCGGCCGGCGCGCGCCGTTCGTGGCCGCGGTGAGGCAGCGGGTCGGCGCCGAGATCCATCTCGCGCTGGCGCAAAACCTCGGCGAGACCGGGATGGAGCTGCGCCGCATCGCCGACGGGAGCGGACTTTTCTCGCTCGCGCCGGGCCGCGCGCCGATGACGCTCGCGTTCGAGCTGCCCGACGGTGGAGATCTGGTCCGGGTGCAGGGCGCGGTGGTGTTCGAGCGCGCGTGCGGGCGGTTCCAATCGGTGGGCGTGCGC
This sequence comes from Polyangium sp. (in: bacteria), assembly GCA_025450955.1. Taxonomy (GTDB): domain Bacteria; phylum Myxococcota_A; class Polyangia; order Palsa-1104; family Palsa-1104; genus JANWLJ01. Next base: position 4,744 of record JANWLJ010000162.1, read on the forward strand.
TTCGAAGCGATCTCGCGCGAAGATCGCGCCCGCATCGCCCGCTTCCTCGACGATCGCCTGCGCTAAATCAACTCGACTCGAGGATCGCGCCTTTGACCAGATCGCGCTTGCGCTCGGTCTGAAGCACCAGCCGCGCGGCGGAGAAGCCGCAGGCGAGCTCGCCCTCGAGCCCGAGCCCGGGCAACACCTGGCGCGAGGCGAACAAGAGGTGCTTGATCCCGGTCGCGTGCGACAGGCCGCAGAAGCCGAGCGGCCGCGGCTTGGGCAGGTTCCACACCGGCTCCATCGCGATCGCGGGCGGCGCCGCGTGCGACTCGGCGCGCTCGGGCTTGAGCCCGTCGTGCGGCGAAGAGACGCAGAGAAGATGGCGATCGACGAACGGCAGCCGCTCGTCGAGGTGGGCGCGGATCTCGCGGCGCAATTTGGCCAGCCCCTCGGGCGAAGGATCGGTCGCGAGCGCCTCGACCGAGAGCACCGCGTGCTGGCCGTAGCCGTCGGCGAGATGGAGCGCGAGCGCGTTCGAGTCTTCGAGCGGCGCCGCCGGATCGCGCACCGAATAGGCCGAGCGCGCGAGCGCGTCAGGCAGCGCGTCGAGCGGCGCCACCAGGTGGAGCAGATATCGGTGGTGCGAGGCGGGGATCGCGGCCGCTTCGGTGAGCCGCTTGGGCGGCTTGTCCCCGTCGAGGAGCGCGGCCACTCGATCGGCGCCGAAACCGCAGAGCACGTGGGTGCAGCCGGTCAGCTCGTCGCGCCCGGAAAAGCGCACCCCCGCCACCTTGCCGCGCCTCACCACGATCGCCTCGGGCTCGAGCTCGGGGTGGACCTCGCCCGAGTGGGTGCGCAGCCGATCGAGGAGCAGGGTGCGCACCGCCTGCCGGCCGCCGTCGAGACGGAAGGTGCCGTGCAGGTGGAGATCGGCGAGCCGCGCGGTCGCCGCCGCGCCCGGCTGCGCGAGATCGGAGCCGAACAGCGCCGGCAGCCGATGCAGGAGCCGCATCGGATGATCGGGCGGAAGCGGCGCGGACGGATCGCTGTCGTCGTCGGGCAGGCGCGCGCCGACGCGGTTGGCGTCGCGGCGATCCCAAAAGCCGTCGGGCGGCAGGATCAAATCCTGGGCGAGGATCGACTCGACCGCCTGCGAGATCTCGGCGATGCGCGCATTCGCCGTTTCGAGCGGGGCCTGCGCCTCGGGCAGCTCGCGCGCGACCTCGCGGCCGAGATCGTCGCCGGCGTCGAGTCGATGATCCGGAAGGAGGAGCTGGAACGCGGGCCGGTTGGGCTCGAGCCGGCGACGGAGGAGCTGCACCAGGTTGAGCTCGCCCACCACCCGCTTGAGCGCCGGGCTCTCGAGGCCGACGAACGCGAGCGGCGCGCGCGGCAGGACGTAGGGGCCGATCGAGTAGCGCTCCTCGACGGGAGCGCCGGCCACCAGCACGCGGAAGCCTCGATGCGAGAGCACCGTGCCGGCGATGGTCGCGGCCAGATCGCCGCCGAGCACCACCACGTCGAAGAAGTCGGAGCTCACGAAACGATCAGCCTAGCACCAAAGGCGATCAGGCGGGCGGGCTCGAGTCGGCCTGGCGGCGCATCGCTACCACCGCCCGCTCGATCGACAGCGCCGAGGTCGCGGGCGCGCCGAGCGAAGGCGCCATCCAGCCCGCGGCGTCGCTCACCGTCGAGAAGATGCGGGTCGGGCAGGGCGGGCGCGCCATCAAGGTGATCGCGGTCATCACGCTGCGGGTGGTGCCGGCCCAGAACCCCTCGCCCTCGATCACCGACGCCAAACAGCGCATCTTCTTGCCGAAGTCTTTGAGCAGATCGGCGGCGCGCCGGCGCTCGGCGGCGCCGATCATCGGCATGCCCGACTGCGCGATCCCGAGGACGCCGACGCCTTCCGGATGCGCGACCAAAAGCCGGCGGGTGGCCTCGTGCACGTCGTCGAGCGCGGCCAAGGTCGGCGACTGGCGCCAGCAGACAAGCAGCAGCTCGTGCCAGGTCGCGTTGACGTGAATCGCGTCGCTCACGTGGATCGCGGGCGTCTCGGTGCGCCAGCTCCCGGTATGCGGTCCGCTCCCCATCTCGCCCTCCGTCGCGGCTCGGCCGCGCCGCCCTCAACTCTCTTCGGAAACGATCGGTAGGCCGCGACGGCGCAGGCGCGCGGCGAACCGCCCTTCGCCCTCGGTGAGCCCGTCCGGCCCGTGCACCTGTTTGACCCCGCACGAAGGGCTGCGCTCCTTGAGCAGCGCGCGCGTCGCGCCCGCCTGGGTGGCATAGAGATCGGCGAGCCGCGCGCCGGCCTCGAGCGCCGCGGTGACGTCGCGCCCCTTGGCGTCGACGGCGACGGTCAGCTTTCCTTCGCCGTCGGCCGAGAGCGTGATCGCCGGACGCGGGACGCCGAAGCGCGCCAGCACCTCGGGGCACA
>JANWLJ010000163.1 GCA_025450955.1 Polyangium sp. (in: bacteria)
CGACGCGGCCAGCCCCGCCTCGGCGTACGAGTCCATGTCCTGCACGTTGACGAAGTCGCGCTTGTGCCAGTTGGTCCCCGGGCTCTTTCGCCGCGGCGGATTGTGCGCGTAGTCCATGTCGGTCATGTCGAGCACCCGATAGGCGAGCGTGCGATCGGTGAGCACGATGTGGCCCGGCGCCTGGGTGTCGTTTACGAGCAGCCGTCCCGGCGAGCTGGTCCAGTCCCCGATGAAGCCGTCGTTGCCGCGCGCGAGCGCGCCGGCGAAGTAGAGATCGAGATCGCCGTCGTCGTCGACGTCGAACATCTGCGCCGCGTAGGCGAATTCGTAGGCCGCCAGGCCGTGGGCGTAGTTGTGCTGGTCGTAGAGCGCGATCGCCGACGGCGCAAAGTTCTCGCGCCGCGTCAGATCGGGCGCGATGTACGGCGAGTGATTGACCGTGATGTCGAACGCCACGTCGCGCAGCCCGACACTGTCGCCCATTGGTGACGGCGTGAGCAGCGCGTGCGCCAGGCGCGCCTTGCCGAGTGCGTAGTCGAGCGGCGCGAGCGCGAGGATCGACTCGTCGGCCGCGGACTTGTTGAGCAGGCCCAGGTTGCCGGCCGACATCGACTGGCCGCCGCAGTTCGAGACGAACACCTCCTCCCGCCCGTCGCCGTCGAGATCGCCGGCCGCCGCGCCCATCCAGCAGCCGTCCCACTGGTCGGCGTCGAAGCGCGGGTCGCGCACGAACCGCTTTCCGTGATCGTTGGTGTAGACCCTCAACCGATCGCCCTCGTCGGTGGAGACGATCAGGTCCGGGTAGCCGTCCAGGTTCTCGTCGGTGAAGATCGACGACCAGCTGTGATCGGCCACCTCGCCGGCCGGCTTGCCGTCGACCGTCTGCGCCGCGATCGGCTCCTCGCGCTTCTCGGACGGGAAGTACATCGACGCCTTGCGCCCGTCCTTGGCGTTCTCTCCGATGAGGCCCGAGACGCCCCACGCCTGCGCGGCGTTCTTGAAGGTGAGCTTGCCGGTCTCGGCGAGCTGGTTGAGCCACAGCTCGTTCTGATTGCCGCCGAAGCGCCGCATCCCGAAGCCGTAGAAGTCGGGATCTTGATAGTTGGTGACCAGCACGTCGAGATCCCCGTCGAGATCGACATCGGCGACCGCCACCGAGAACGAGGCGCCGCGGCTCTCGGCCGCGATTCCCGCCTCTTCGGTGACGTCCTTCCACTCGGGGATGCCGTCGCCATCCGTGTCGCCCATGTTGAGAAACAGCGAGTCGCGCCCCTCCCACTCCTTCTTCCCCGCGTAGTCGACCTTCACGTTGCGACCGTCGACGAGCGGGTTGCGCAAAAACTGCGGCAGCCGGATGGTGATCGCGCGCGTCTTCTCGTCGCGCCCGATGTTGCGAGCGGCGGGGTAGCCCTTGAGCGCGGTCTCCTCGGTGGTAAACGGCAGCCCGGCCAGATCGTCGGTGACCCACAGATCGATCCGCCCGTCGCCGTTGAAGTCGGCGGCCACCGCGCCGGTCGACATGCGGCCGATCGCGAATTCGTCGTCTTTTAGACTCTTTCTAGGTTTATACTTGTTCTCGATCAACAGCTCGCCCTCGAGGTTCTTCCCGTTGCCGGTCTCCTCGAGCTCCTCGACCGACTTCAAGATCGGGTGGCCGTCTTGGTCGTTGCCCTGATTGAGGTAGAGCACGCAGGGCTTCTTCGGCAGCGGGTTTTGGGTCAGCACCTTGTGCGCGTCGGTGGTAAAGCCCACCGTCTGGCCCGACTGGGGCAAGAACAGATCGAGCCGCCCGTCGCCGTTGAAGTCGGCGATCACCGCGCCGCGGGTGCGGAAGATCTGATTCCCGAGCGCGCGCTCCCCGAGCGAGGCGCCGATCTCGGCAAACGGCGCCACCTTCGAATCGAGCGCGATCGGCCGCTCGTCCTGCACGTCGCTCTTCAGCGCGACTTTCTGCTCGGCGGCCGCCTCTTGTTCATCGAGATCGATGGGCGCGAGGTGAAACCGCTGCATGAGCAGGATGCGCAGGATGTGCAGATCCGATTCGCCGAAGCGATTGATCGCCCAGCTCCTGGTCAAGCGCGCGCCCACCACCAAGAGCGCCAGCACCACCCCCGCGACCGCCACGCGTCTCATCTCGCTCTTTGCGCCCTCACAGAATGTTGGAGTCGGAGAACGAGCGCCAGAGCGGCCGGTGATAGCTCGCGCTCGCCCGCAAGATCTTCTGCTGCAGCTCGGCCGGCAGGGTCACGTCGAATTCGCCGAGGTCGACGATCCGCTCGTAGGAGACCAAGGTGACCCGGAGCAGCACCTGATCGCCCTGTCGATAGGGACGGAGGTAAATCTGCTCGAGCCCCTGCTCGTGATTGTTCACCACCTCGAGCTTGCCGTTCACCACCCGCGTCGAAAACGCGTAGACCGGCGCCGGCCCGTCCTTGAGGAACAGATACCGCTTCTCGATCGGCTCCGACGCGCGCAGGATGCCGACCCCGAAGCCGGGCACGTCGTAGTCCTCCTGAAACACCAACAGCTCGACCGGCAGGTTGCCGACCACCAGCTCGCGCTGTCCGTCGGCCGAGCGCAGCTCGAGCTCGAGCGCGCCGAACGGATAGCGGTGCGGCGAGGGGTGCTCGAAGCGGGTCTTCGGCTTGACCTCGCGGATCTCGGCCGAGGTCCAGATCGGCTCGTACGGAACCTTGCGCGGCACCTTGTCGGTGTAGACGCCGGGCGGAATGAACGAGTGGAACTCGAAGACGTCGCCCGGCTTCAGGTCGGCGAAGGTGACCGGGTGGATCTCCGCGCCCGCGCGCGTGACGCGATAGAATTTGTGCTGCACCTTGCGCCGCGAATCCTGCGTCGAGTAGCTGGCCACCGGCTTGTCGAGGTTGACCGCCACCGGGAAGGTGCCGAACGCGTACACCACCTCGCGCAGTTGATCGAGCCCGCGCCCGAAGCCGTCGAGCTGAAAGTGTCCGAGATCTTTTCGGTAGGCGAGCGTCTGGCGCAAGACCGCGTCCGAATCGTCGAGCCCGTCGATGGCGCGCACCAGCGCGAAGTACTTGGCGTCGGGCAGGGTGAACCAGGCGTGATACATCTCGCCGACCGAGTCGCTGGCGTTCACCTCCCACAGCCCCGGCATCAGGCAGTTGGTGTTGAGCGACATGCGCCGCGGCCGGGCGCCCGGGTTCGGCAGCACGTTTCCGTGATCGTACCGATACTCCTCGTCGTCGTTGAACAGATCGCGCGCCGAAAAATAGCCGTAGCTGCGGTTGTGTTTTTGAAACGCGAGGGTGACGCCGCTCCGCGAATATTCCGCGAGCATCAGGTTGGTCTTGTCGAAGTCGTCGAGCGTGCGCGCGTGCGGATAGTCGAGGAGCGGCACCAAAAAGTGCGCGTCGATGTTGCGGTAGGTGAGCTGGCCTTGGTCGTCGCCGCGGGCGTGAAAGCCGACCGAGATCCGCTCGCTCCGCCCGTCGAGCCGCAGGTCGACCGCGTCGAACCGCGAGAGGATCGAGTGATAGCGGTTGACCGACTCGGTCGACGGCGTGAGCGGCTGGCCGGCCACCCGCTCCTCGCGATCGAGCGAGAGCGGCACCTGCCCGATCTCGACGTCCGGCGCGCGGCGGCAGCCCGTCAGGCCCGCCGCCCCCGAGATCACCACCGCGACCAGCGCCGTCGCCCACTTCATCGGGACGGCAACATAACACGCAGCCGGGCCGCTCGTGCTAGCGTGAAGCGGCCCATGCCACTGCCGCTCGCGCCGTCGCTCACCGTGGTGGTGCCGGTCTATAACGAGCGGGCCAACCTGCCGCGGGTGACCGGCGAGCTGCTCTCGGTGTTGCGCACAGCCTGCCGCGACTTCGATATCCTGCTCGTCTACGACGGCTCGACCGACGGCGCGTTTGTCGGCGGCGCGCCGGCCGAGCTGCCGGGCGCGCGCGAGCTGCGGGTGATCGCCCACGGGCAAAACCGCGGCCTCACCGCCGCGCTCCGCACCGGTTTTTTCGGCGCCGATCGCGAGCTCGTCACCTGGGTGCCAGCCGACGGACAGATCCCGGCCGGCGAGCTCGCCAAGATCCTCGACGCCTGGCGCGGAGAAGATCTGGTCCTCTCGACCTATCGCCACCGCCCCGACGGCGCTGTGCGCGCCGCGATGTCGCTCGGGCTGCGCGCGCTGCTCCGCGTCGGCGCCGGCCTGCGCGATCGGCTCGAAGGGCCGTACCTGTTTCGTCGCGCGCTCCTCGACGATCTCGGCCTGGTCGCGCGCACCTCGGCCGGCTCGATCGGCTTCGAGATCGCGGCCAAGCTCCGGCGCGACGGCCGCGCCATCGCCACGACCGAGATCGAGTGCGCGCCCCGACTGTCGGGCCGCTCCAAGGTCGCCAACGCGCGCAACATCGCCGCCACCCTCGGCGAGATCTGGCGCATCGGCCAGAGCGTCCGCGCCCGCCCGCGAACGCCACGACGGTGAACGGCGCTCGGCCTTGTCGGATAGGCTGACGAGTGCTACTTTAGTATCACTATGGCGACGCTGCCGACCAAGCCGGTCACCGAGGTCAAGCGACACGCGACGGAGATCCTGGCCGAGCTTCAGCGGAGCCGCGAGCCGGTGGTGATCACCGAGCACGGCCGGTCGGCCGCCGTGCTGGTCGATATGGAGACGTTCGGCCGCTTGCAGAATCGGCTGGCGCTCCTCGAGGGCATCACCCGGGGCGAGCGCGCCTTCTCCGAGGGGCGAGTGGTTTCGCACGCCGAGGCCAAAAGGCGGCTGCGCCGGTGGCTGCCCGGCGATCATCGCTAGTCTGGACGGCGCCGGCGCTCGACGACCTCGATGACGTCGCGGCGTGGATCGCCCTCGAGAACGCGACCGCCGCCGGTGAGCTGGTCGCGCAGACGCTTGCGGCGGTCGAACGCCTGCGCCGCTTTCCGGCGTCAGGGCGATGGGTGCCCGAGCTTTCGAGCCGGCTCTACCGCGAGCTGATTGTCCCTCCACTTCGGGTGATCTACCGGCGAGAACGAGCCGGCGTGCTCATCGTCCACGTGATGCGCGGAGAACGGCAATTGCACCCGGACCGCCTGCGGCGGGGAGGCTGACGGCGGCGCAAGAGCCTCCTGACCACCTACATGGGCGCCGGGGCCCAAAGTCCCTGGCCGGGCGGCGAGACCCCATCTGGATGGGTGCAACTGCGCAGAATGACATGAGCGCGGGCGGGCATCGCTCTTGTATTGAGGACCGCCCATGGAATCGTTCATCGCCATCGGGGGACTCATCGGCGTCGGACTCCTGTGCGTCCTCATGAGCGCGGCCATCGGCGGAATCCGGGCGCGGCTGGCCCGCCGCCGCCAGAGCGCGAAGAAGGTGCTCATCCACAGCATCAACGACGATCGCTGCACCGGCTGCGACGCCTGCATCACCGTTTGCCCGACCGACGTGCTCGAGCTCGTCGGCAACAAGAGCCGGGTGCAGCGCTTCTCCGACTGCATTCAGTGCGAGCAGTGCGCGATGGTCTGCCCGACCACCGCGCTGGTGATGCACGTCGAAGGCACCAAGCCGCCGGCGTTTCGCATGCCCGATCTCGACGAGTACTACCAGGCGGTGCCCGGGCTCTATCTCATCGGCGAGGCGGGCGGCAAGCCGCTCGTCAAGAACGCGTCGAACCTCGGGCGCGCGGTGGTCGAGCACATGGTCTCGGCGGGGCTGCGCTCGCGGCCCGGCTCGCCCGACGGCAAGATCGAAGAGCTCGACGTGCTGATCGTCGGCTCGGGCCCGGGCGGGCTGTCGGCGGCGCTCTCCTGCGACGAGAAGCGGCTGAGCTACGCGGTCATCGAGAAGGACGAGCTGGTCGCGTCGACGATCGCGCGCTGGCCCAAAGGCAAGGAGTGCATGGCCGAGCCTTATGATGTGAAGTGCGTCGGGCTCCTGCCGGTGTGGGATTCGCAGAAGGACGAGCTGCTCGCGGCCTGGCGCACCATCCTCGATCGCAAGCAGGTGCGGATCTCGACCCGCGAGACGGTCGAGGACGTGAGGCGCCTGCCCGACGGTCGGTTCGAGGTGCGCTCGTCGCGCAAGCACTATCGCGCGCAGCGGGTGGTGATGTCGATCGGCACCCGCGGCAAGCCGCGCAAGCTCGGCGTCCCCGGCGAGCACCTGTCGAAAGTTTCGATGCTGCTCACCGACGCGGCCGAGCACCGCGGCCAGCGCGTGCTCGTCGTCGGCGGCGGCGACTCGGCGGTCGAGGCGGCGATCGCGCTGTCGGAGACGGCGCAGCGCGTGACGCTCTCGTATCGCGGCAAGCAGCTGTCGCGCTGCAAGGCGAAGAACCGGCAGCGGCTCGACGAGCTGGTCAAGGTCGGGCGCATCGAGCCGCGCTTCGGCTCGAACGTCGTCGAGATCAAGCAGGAGTCGATCAAGCTCAAGACCGGCGAAGAGGTGCGCGAGCTCGACAACGATCACCTGTTCGTCTGCATCGGCGGCGACGCGCCGATCAAGTGGCTGGAGTCGGTGGGCGTGCGCTTCATCGACAAGCCGCACCTGTTCGCGCGCAGCGGCACCGACAAGCTGGTGGAGAAGCTGTGCGGGCCGCAGCGCGAGACCGAGCGCGAGGCGGCCGGCGGCGGCGCGCCCGACGCGGTGATGGTCGACATGGGCTCGTTCCGGCCGGGCACCCTCGAGCTCGGGACCGGCGACGTCGAGTTTCCCGAAGAGGACGAGCAGCGCACGGTGATCCGTTTTCCCGTCGAGCGCGTGCGCCGCATCGCCTGATCTGACCGGCGATTTCAGTTGGTGTAGGATGCGCTCATGGTGCGTACGGCCTGCGTTCTCCTCCTCTTGATGGGCGGCTGCTCGAGCGGATTTACCGTGCCCGCGCCGCCCGACGCGCGCCTCACGCTCGATCTCGCGGTGGTGGTCGCCAACCCGGCGGTCGACGCGGGCTGCTTCAACACCGCGTGCGGCGGCTGCTCGTCGTGGGCCAACCCCGACGGCACCCCGGCCAAGGTCGGCGATCCCTGCCTGTGGAAGGGCGTCTGGCAGTGCACGGGCACCACGCTCACCTGCTCGGACGCGAGCTGCCCGAGCTGCGCGCAGCCGATGACCGGCACCGTCTGCGGCGCCGACGGCCACACGATCGTCGAGCTGACCTATCCCGGCGGCCAGTGCAGCGCCTACAATTTCGGCTCGGCGCTCGACGTCTGCAATCACGACGCGACCGATCACTGCGTCGGCAAATGCACCAGCGTAAACGGCGGCTATTCGTGCAGCGCCCAGTGCGAAAGCGACGCCGACGGCGGCGTGACCGGCTGCGAGCACGCGCCCACCGACACCTGCACC
>JANWLJ010000164.1 GCA_025450955.1 Polyangium sp. (in: bacteria)
CGGTGCCGTGATTGGGCGGCGAGGTGTCGATCACGTCAACCGCGGCCGCGGCGCGTTGGCGATGCGCGGGCGCATCTCAGGCGCGCTCGTCGGGCGTAGGCGTGCCGGGCGGGACCCGCGCGGCGAACGCGGCGAGCCGGCGCGAGAGCTCCTCGGCCTTGCGCTGAAACAGGCGCGTCGGCAGCCCCTTGCCGATCGCGCGCTCCACCTCGCCCGGCGCGGTGTCGGCGCTCTGGCGCGAGACCTTGACCAGGATCGACGAGAACAGCAAGAGGAGCGCGCGGCGCAGCTCGGGATCGCGCTCGGGCTCGAGCTCTTCGCGCAGCCCGACCAGCTCGCGAAACACGTGCGGCGCGTAGTGCGATGGATCGTCGTAGCGGCGGCCGGAGTCTTTGGTGCGCGCGCGTTTCTTCACCCGCGCGAGCGACGCGGCGGCGATCTCGCTTGCGCGGGCGGCGAGCTTGTCGCGACGGTCGGCCGGCCACGGCGTCGCCTTGAGCTTGCACAGCTCGATGGCGAGCGGATTCACGTCCGAGCCGAACACCCGCGCGCCGCGCAGCATCGCCTCGCCGAGCGCGGTGCCCGAGCCGGCGAACGGATCGAGCACCACCTGTCCCGGCGTGACACCGGCGAGGAGCCTGCGCGGCAAAAGCGGCGAGAAGCGCGCGGGGAAGCTATGAAAGCCGTGGGTGAGATCGCTCGCCTCGTCGGGCGCGCCACTCTGGGTTCGCGCTTCCTTTTCAGGATCCGCATCGCCCACGGGGACGCTCTCGAGCGCGCCGGCCAGGAGCGCGGCCAAAGCCGGCTCGCCTTCGGCGGTGACCGGACCGCCGCGCGCGCTCAAGGCGCGGCGCTGCTTGGAGGGCTTCGGGCGCTCGGGCATGGTGGCGCAGCATAGCGCGAGTTCTACCTTCCCAAGCCGGCGGAACGTGCTATATGAGCCTCGCGCCGTTTGCCGGTGCGGCCGAACCCGGTCGCGCCCCGGTCGCTCGGGTGGTTCGCGTCGGGTCTTCCGGCGCGCTGCGGCTCGGCGCGAAGCTGTTGGCGTCAGCATGATTGAGCTCGAGGATAGGTAATGGCGGATCGGAAGAAGGCCAAGGCGGCGGCGAAGAAGCCGTCCAAGGCGGAGACGGCGAAGAAGCCGTCGAAGGTGGCGGCGAAGCAGCCGAAGGGGATCGCGGCGAAGAGCCCGGCGGCAAAGTCGCCGAGCAAAGCGGCGACGGCGAACAAGCCGCCCGCGAAAAAGCCCGCGGCGAAAAAGCCGGCGTCGTCCACCAAGAGTGCGGCGAAAAAGCCGGCGGCCTCAATCAAGCCGACGGCGAAGAAGCCGGCGGTCTCGACCAAAGCAGCGGCGAGCAAACCGGCGGCGAAGAAGCCGGCGGTCTCGACCAAAGCAGCGGCGACCAAATCGGCGGCGAAGAAGCCGGCGGTCTCGACCAAAGCGGCTGCGAGGCCGACGAGCGAGCGCTCGAAGAGCTCGAAGTCGAAGACCGGCGCCGCGCCGAAGCTCGACGCGGAAGCGGTGAGCGTGAGCGCGGCCGAGCACGAGATGCCGACCGCGGCTTCGCTGCCGACCGAGCTGCCCTCCTCATCCGCTGCCGTCGACGAGCCGGCCGCGACCGAGAGCGCGGTCCATCCGATCACCGGCGCGCCGCTCTTGCCGCGCGAGCGAGCGGCAGGGCCGATCCGTCGGCCATCCGGAACCCATGCGCCGGAAGCGAGCGCTGCGCCGGTCGCGCCTGCGCCGGCCGCGCCCGCTCCGACGCCCCGTTCGCACGCGCCGTCCGAGCGGTCGGGCGCGCCTGCGGTGGCCGCGCCTCGCGAGTCGGGCGCGCAGGCCGATCGCTTCTGGTCCGAAGGCGCGGCGAACGAGCCGGCGCGCGAATCCGTCCGCGAACAGAAGAGCGACGACTTCTCCGGCTTCTGGTCGCAACCCGACGCGAGCTCGCCCGCGCCGATCCCGCCCGCCCCGATTCCGCCGCGGAGCCAGGCTCCCCAGGCGGCGCCGCTCGCCTCGCCCGAAGGCGACCGAGAGCCCTTTCCGCCCGGGCCGAACGGCGGAGGTCGCCGTCGTCGTCGCCGGCGCCGTCGTCGCGGCGGCGGGCTCATGCGCGGCCCCGATGGCCAACCGATCCTCGGCCCGGACGGGCAGCCGATCCGCCGCGAGGCGCAGCCGAACGGTCCCGGCCAGGGCGCGCCGGCGCAGCCGCTCGATCCGCTGCACCGCCGCCTGCGTCGCCAGTTCAACCTGCGCGCGTTTCGCCCCGGCCAGGAGCAGGTGATCCGCGATCTGCTCGCCGGCCGCGACGTGCTCGCGATCATGCCGACCGGCGCCGGCAAGTCGCTCACCTACCAGCTCACCGCGTTCGAGCTGCCGGGGGTGACGGTGGTGGTCTCGCCGCTGCTCGCGCTCATGAGCGATCAGCTGATCAAGCTGCGCAAGACCGGCGCGGTGGCGGCGCGCCTCGACTCGACCGAGACGGTGCGGGAGAAGCGCGCCACCCTCGAGCGGATCGAAGAGGGGCGCCACAAGATCATCTACGTCACGCCCGAGCGGGCCGCCTCCGGCGCGCTTTTGACCGAGCTCGGCGGGCAGAAGGTGTCGCTGTTCGTCGTCGACGAGGCGCACTGCGTCTCGGAGTGGGGCCACGACTTCCGGCCCGCCTATCTCTCGCTCCGTCAGTGCGTGCAGTCGCTCGGCGCGTATAACGGCGGCGCGCGCCCGCCGGTGCTCGCGCTCACCGCGACCGCCACTCCGCAGGTCGCCGACGACATCGTGCGCCAGCTCGAGCTCAAAGATCCCGACCGGGTCCACACCGGCTTTGCCCGCCCGTCGCTTGCCTTCGAGGTGCGGCCGGTCATCGATCTCAAGCAGCAGGTCAAGCGGCTCATCCGGCTCATCCGCCGCATCAAGGGGCCCGGGATCGTCTACTGCTCGACGGTGCGCGACGTCGAGGCGCTGCACGGCGCGCTGCCGCGGCTCGGACTGCGCGTCGGCATGTACCACGGCAAGATGACCAAGAACGAGCGCGACGAATCGCAGCGCGCGTTCATGCGCAACAGCCCGCGCATCATGATCGCCACCAACGCGTTCGGGCTCGGCGTCGATAAACCGGATATTCGATTCGTCATTCATTATAACGTGCCCGGTTCGATCGAGCAGTATTACCAGGAGGCGGGCCGCGCCGGGCGCGACGGGCGGCCGTCCCGCTGCGTGCTGCTCTACAACCCGAACGACGAAGAGGTGCAGGAGTTCTTCGTCGGCGGAAAATATCCCACCAAGAGTGAGTTCAAGCAGGTGGCCTACGCGCTCTCGACCGGCGAGGGCACGCTCAAGGACATCGCGCTCCGGGCCGAGACCTCGCAGCAGAAGGCGCGGGTGGTGCTCGGGGTGCTCAAAGATCACCGCTTCGCCGACGAGCAGCCGGGCCAGATCTTCCGCATGCTCGGCGAGGCCGACGAGCTCACCCTCGGCCGCGCCGCCGAGGAGTACCGCAAGCGGCGCGAAGCCGACCGCGGCAAGCTCGAGGCGATGATCCGCTACGCGCGCTCGACGCGCTGCCGGGTGAAGATCCTGCTCGAGTACTTCGGCGAGACCAACGTCGCTTTGTGCCGCCGCTGCGACAACTGCCAAAAATTCGGCGAGGACGCCGAGCGCGAGCGCACCGTCGATCTGATGTCGCCGATCGAGGTGGAGGAGATGGAGGACGAGCGGGAGCCGCTGCCGGACATCCCCGAGCCGCCGCCGCCGCCGCGCAAGGATCCGACCCACCTGTTTTGAGATCGTCGGGTTTCGAAATGAATCAGCGCGGCAGCTCGACGGTGAAGCGGCTGCCCTGTCCGAGCGTGCTCTCGACCCGCACCGTCCCGCCGTGCGCGTCCAGGATCTGGCGCACGATGTACAGGCCGAGCCCGAGCCCGCCGTAGCGCCGCGCCGAGACGCCGCGCCCGAAGCGTTGAAACAGGCGCGCCTGCATCTCCGGCGCGATCCCGATCCCGCGATCTTCGACGGTGACCCGCGCTCGATCGCCGGCATTCTCGACGGTGACCACCACCGGCGCGCCGCCGCCGTACTTGAGCGCGTTCGACAAAAGGTTGGTCACCACCTGCTCGACCCGCACCCGATCCCAGCGGCCGTGCACCGGCAGCTCGGCGCGCACCTCGATCGCGACCAGCTCCGGCCGCGCCTGCTCGATCACCCGCGCCGCGGCTTCGCGCGCCAGCTCGCCGAGATCGAGCTCTTCGCGCTCGAGGGTGAGCTGGCCGGTGGTGATGCGCGAGACGTCGAGCAGATCGGCGACCAGGCGCGAGAGCCGTCGCAGCTGCCGCTCGGAGACCTCGATGAGCCGGCGCAGCCGCTCGGGCTCGAGCGGCGCCTCGGCGACATTGGCGCTGCGCGCCACCTCCTGCAGCCTGAGCTTGAGCGAGGTGAGCGGCGAGTTGAGCTCGTGCGAGGCGATCGAGAGGAACTCTTCGCGCGCCTCGAGCGCCTCCTCGGCCTGGGCGCGGGCCTGCTTCTCCTCGTCGAGCAGCCGATCGCGATCCTTCTCGGCGCGCCGCCGCTCGGTGATGTTGGTGGCCACCCCGATCACCCCGGTGACCTGCCCGTCCTTCCCGCGCATTGGCACGTAGCGGGTCTCGAAGGTGAGCGGCGCCGAGCGCATCGACACCTCGACGGTGAGCTCCTCGCCCGAGAGCGCGCGGTCGAGGTTGGCCAGGATCTCCGGCTCGTGTTTGTACACGTCGTAGAGCGACACGCCGGTCGCGCCCGGCTCGACTCCGAGCGTGCGCAGCTCGCGCCCTTCGCAGAGGGTGAGCACGCCCTTTTCGTCGATCGCGAACAGCACGATCGGCGCGGCGTCGATCACCGTGCGCAGCCGCCGTTCGGCCTCGGCGAGCGCGTTCTCGGCGCGCTTGCGCGACGAGATGTCGCGGAAGGTGGTCACCCGCACCTTGCGCCCCTCGAAGACGAACGAGCGCGCGCACAGCTCGGCGACGAGCCGGCTTCCGTCGCGGCGCAGCCCGATCGCTTCGTAGGGCTGCTCGTCGCCGCTCGCGATCTTGTGGGCGATGAGCTCGCGCGACTCCGGCGCCGCGAGCTCGAGCGGCTGCATGCCGACCAGCTCCTCGGGCCGGTACCCGAGCATCTCGGCGAACGCGGTGTTGACCGCGAGGATCCGACCGCGATCCTGGATCGCCACCCCTTCGCGCGCCGCCTCGGACAGCAGGCGGAAGCGCTCCTCGCGCGCCTGTAAATCCGCCGGCGCCTGCTCGTCTCCGCTGTCCATCCCCGGCCTCGGCTGCAAGCTAGCGCACTTTCGAGTGCTCATCCATCGGGACCGACGCCGGCCGACGGCGAGGGCGGTGTTAACGGCGAAAGGCGCGGGTGGTCTCGACGATCGCGCGATAGCGCGCGACCTCCTCTTCGGCGCGCGCCGGGCTCCAGCCGAGCTTGCTCGCCATCCGCGCCGCCACCTCGGGCGCCGCAGCCAGGCCCTGATCGCGCGCGCGCAAAAGCAGCGGCACGCGACGTCCGAGCACGTCGTCGACGGTCTCGGCCTGCTCCTCCTCGACGGCGACGTCCACCTGCGCGAGCAGATACGGCGTCTCGGGATCGAGCCGCGTCCCGAGCGCCGGCTCGTCCTTGACCCGGCTCACCACGCTGCCCGCGCGCGTGCCGTAGGTGGCGGCGAGGTGCTTGGCGACCTGCGCGTCGACCACGCCGCCGTCGGTGAGCGCGTCGGCGAGCTTCTGCACCGCCGCGTAGCCGCCGAGCCCGACGCCGCCCGGCAGCGGCTTCGACTCGGTGTCGCTCGGTGGGGTCGCGCCGAGCTGGAGCGCGGCCTGATCGACCACCTCGGCCGCCATCCGCCGGAAGGTGGTGAGCTTGCCGCCGGCGATCGTCACCAGCCCGGGCCGCGAGAGGATGTGGTGCTCGCGCGAGACGTCCGAGGCGTTCGGCACCTCGGAGTCGGGCTTGATGAGCGGCCGCAGCCCGGCCCAGGTGGCGAGCACGTCGTCGAAGGTCAGCTTGGCGTCGGGGAAGTAGCCGGTGGCGAGGTCGAGCAGGTACTGCACGTCGGCGGCGTCGGCGCGTACGTCCTCGGGCCGCCCGTCGTAAAATGTATCGGTCGTCCCGATCACCGTGCGATCGCCCCACGGAATGCAAAAGACCACCCGTCGGCCGTGCTTCATCACCACCGCGTGGTGCACGTTCAGCCGCGCGGCGTCGACCACCAGGTGCACGCCCTTGGAGACGTGCAGGATCGGCTTCTCGGCGGCGAGCTGCCGCACCTCATCGCACCACGGCCCGCTCGCGTTGATCACGACCTTGGCGCGCACCGCGACCGGCGCGCGATCGCTGAGCTCGTCCTTGATCTCGGCGCCCGAGATCCGATCTCCGTCGTAGAGGAGCTTGACCGCGCGGGCGTGGTTGACGATCTCGGCGCCGAGCGCGCGCGCGTCGATCACGTTCTCGAGCGTGAGTCGCGCGGCGTCGGTGGCGCAGTCGGAATAGAGAAGCCCGCCCTCGAGATCGGTCGCGCGCAGGCCGGGCTCGAGCTTGTGCACCCGCGAGGCGCGCACGGTGCGGTGCAGCTTGGGCGAGGAGAACTTGGAGAGCGCGTCGTAGATCCACAGGCCGACGTCGAGCACGAACAGCCCCGGCTTGTCGCGCTTGTACGAGGGCACGAGAAACTCGAGCGGCCGGACCAGGTGCGGCGCCAGCTTCATGAGCAGCGCCCGCTCGTTGGTGCCCTCGAAGACCAGCCGGAACTGCGCGTGCTCGAGATAGCGCAGCCCGCCGTGCACCAGCTTGGACGACTTCGAAGAGGTGCCCGAGGCGAAGTCGGTCTTCTCGACGAGCGCGACCTCGAGCCCGCGCAGCGCCGCGTCCCGCGCGATTCCGGCGCCGGTCACGCCGCCGCCGATCACGAGCAGGTCGAACGGCTTCGCCCCGAGGCGCTCGAAGGTGGCGGCGCGCTCGCGCTCCATCAATCGACCTTGGGCGGCATCTTCAAGCGGACGTGAAGCTCGTCGAGCTGCGCGTCCGAGACCGCGGTCGGCGCGTCGGTCATGAGGTCGGTCCCCTTTTGCGTCTTGGGAAACGCGATCACGTCTCTCAGCGACTCGGCCGAGGTGAGCAGCATCGCCAAGCGGTCGAGCCCGAACGCGATCCCGCCGTGCGGCGGCGGCCCGTACTTGAACGCGTCGAGCAGAAAGCCGAACTTGGCCCGAAAGTCGTCCTCCGAGAGCCCGAGCGCGGCGAACACCTGCGCCTGCACCTCGCGCTGATAAATTCTGAGCGAGCCGCCGCCGAGCTCGTTGCCGTTGAGCACCAGATCGTAGGCGCGCGCCTTGACCGCGCCCGGGTCGGTGGCGAGCAGCGCCACGTCCTCGGGCCGGGGCGCGGTGAACGGATGGTGCGCCGCCGCGTAGCGCTTCGACTCCTCGTCGTACTCGAACATCGGAAACTCGGTGACCCAGAGAAAGCGCCAGGTCGAGCGATCGATGAGGTTGAGCTTGTTGCCGAGATGCAGGCGCAATCCGCCGAGCACCGCGTTGACCAGCTTGGGCCGCCCGAACTGAAAGAACACGTAGTCGCCCGGCCCGGCTCCGAGCGCCAGGTTGATCGCCTGCCGCGCCTCGACGGAGATGTTCTTGGCGAGCGGGGTCTGCACCCACTCGCCCCCCTCGGCCACCTTGCAGCGCGCCAGCCCGCGCGCGCCGAAGCCCTTGACGAACTCTTCGAGCTTGTCGGCCTCGGTGCGGCTGAGCGACGCCGCCTCTTTGGCCGGCACGCGCAGCGCCTTGATGATCCCCTTTTGCTCGAGCGCCCCGGCGAACAGCGGCACTCCGCCGCCGTGCAGCGGCCGCAGGACCTCGGTGAGATCGGTCAGCTCGAGCCCGAAGCGCAGATCGGGTTTGTCGACGCCGAACCGCGCCATCGCCTCTTCGTAGCTCATCCGCAAAAAGGGCAGGGCGAGCTCGACCCCTTTGACCTCGCGCCAGATCCGCGCGAGCAGCCCCTCCATCATCGCGTAGATGTCCTCCTCGACGATGAACGACATCTCGACATCGATCTGGGTGAACTCGCCCTGGCGATCGAGCCGGAAGTCCTCGTCGCGGAAGCAGCGCGCGATCTGGAAGTAGCGATCGAAGCCCGCCACCATGAACAGCTGCTTGAAGATCTGCGGCGACTCGGCGAGCGCGTAGAAGTGGCCGGGGTTCTGCCGCGACGGCACCAGAAAGTTGCGCGCGCCGCCCGGCGTGTACTTGACCATGTACGGCGTCTCGAGCTCGGTGAATCCATTTCCATGCAAATGCTCGCGCGCGGCGCGGGCGATCTGCGAGCGCACCCGGAAATTTTTCTGCAGCGCCGGACGGCGCAGATCGAGGTAGCGATACTTGAGCCGCACCGGCTCGCCGGCGTCGGTCTCGTCGGTGATCTCGAACGGCGGGGTCTCGGCGCGCGAGAAGATCTGAAGCCGCAGCCCTTCGACCTCCACCTCGCCGGTCGGCAGCTTGGGGTTCTGGTTCTCGCCGCGCGAGATCACCCGCCCGGCCACCGCGACGCAAAACTCCGACCGCAGCTCGGAGGCGAGCGCGTGCGCCTCGGCGTCGACGTCCGGTCCGAAGGTGACCTGGGTGATCCCGTCGCGATCGCGCAGATCGATGAACACCCGGCCGCCGTGATCGCGGCGGGTCGCCACCCAGCCCATCAGCACCACATTCTGGCCGACGTCGCCGGCGCGCAGCGCCCCGCAGCTGTGAGTGCGCTTGAGATCTTCCAAGAAGGCGCCGCCCGAGGCGGGGGCGGAGAAGAGGGCTTGCGACATGCGGCGGATGATAGCCTGCGTGGCCGGGTCGTCAACACGGTGTGTCAAGAGGGGGCGCTTGATCTCGCGCGCGCACCTCGGTTACGGTGGTAAGGCTGCATGCAAGTCGAGCTCGTCAAATGCCCAGTCTGCGGTGGTGAGTACAACCCGCTGCGCGCCCGCGCGGTCGCGGTGCTCGATGGACGGGTGCGCGCGTTCTGCTCGAACGCGTGCAAAGAGCTCGGCTTAAAGGGCGAGCGTCCGGCGATTCCTGTAGAGCCCGACGAGCCCGATCCGCCGTCGCGCTGGGAGCAACTCTCGGTGCGGGCCGCGCTCGGCACCATGCTGCTCGGCGGCGCGGTGTTGGTGCTGGCGCTGTGCGGCCGCACCGCGCCCAAAGCGGTCGCCGCGATCGCGCCCGCCGCGATGCGGCCGATCGCCGCGCCGAGCGCCAAAGAGGCGCTGAGCCTGGTCACCGCGCGCGACGCTCAGGCCGACGACGATCTCTGGATCCATCCCCTCGCCGGACCGATCCGCCGCCTGCCGGTGCGCGACACCCGCCGTTTCGGCGCGCCGCGCGAAGGGATGCGCCCCGAGGAGTGCCGCGGCGGCCACTGCGGCGTCGACCTCGGCACCATCCGCGGCGACATCGTGATGGCGGTGCACGACGGCGTGGTCGAGCGGGTCGAGCGCGATCCCACCGTCGGCGGCCACATCGGCGACGAGGGCCGCTTCATCATGATCCTGCACAAGGGCGGGACCATCACCACCTCTTATATGCACTTAGACGGCATCCGCGAGGATCTGCGTCCGGGCGTGCCGGTCAAAGTCGGCGAGGCGATCGGCACCGTTGGCTCGACCGGCGTCTTGCACTCCGGCCCGCACCTGCACTTCGCGATCAGCGTGCGCAAGACCCCCGACTCCGAGCAGCTCTTCATCGATCCCGAGCCGCTGCTGCATCTCTGGCCGCTCAAGGCGCACGCGATCGCCTCCTTGCATCGCATGGAGCCGTCGCCGCCGGTGCGCGCGACCACCACCGCCCGCGCCGACGCTCCCGCCTCGGGCATGTAGCGCGGCACGCGACGAAGCGGGCGCCCGCTCCCTTGACAACGCAGCGCGTCTTGGCCACAGCTTAGGGATGGCAAACGGATTCACGCTCTGGTTCACCGGCCTCTCCGGCGCCGGCAAATCGACCCTCTCGCAGCCGGTCGCCGAGCGGCTCAAACAGCTCGGCCACAAGGTCGAGATCCTCGACGGCGACGTGGTGCGCACCAACCTCTCGAAGGGGCTCGGATTTTCCAAAGAGGACCGCGACGTCAACATCCGACGCATCGGGTTCGTCTCGAACCTGCTCTCGCGCAATGGGGTGGTGGCGATCTCGGCGGCGATCTCGCCCTATCGTTCGGTGCGCGAAGAGGTCCGCAAGATGATCACCAACGACGGGGCCGGCTTC
>JANWLJ010000165.1 GCA_025450955.1 Polyangium sp. (in: bacteria)
GGCGTCGGCGCGCACCTCTTGCGAACGCACGCTCGACCGCCCGCGCACGCGGCGCTTCCGACCGCACCCGCTCCCACGGCTCCGGTCGCCGCCCCGCCGATCGCGATCCCCTCACCCGCCGCGCCGATGACCGCGACCCCGACGGCGGTTCCGACTTCCGCTTCCCCCGCACCGGCCGCGCGCCCAACGCGCCATCACGCCCACGAGGGCGAGGGCGACCTGGTCGCCGAGCGGCGCCTGCTCGACGCCGCCCACGCCGCGCTCGCCCGCGGCGATCACGCCGCCGCGCTCAGCGCGCTCGCCCGCGACCGTCGAGAATTTCCCCACGGACAGCTCGCCGAGGAGCGCGACAGCCTGTTCATCGGCGCGCTCGCCGCGTCCGGCCGCACCAACGAGGCGCGCGCCCGCGCCGCCGCGTTCCGCACCCGCTATCCCCGCAGCATTTTTCTTCCCGCCGTCGAGGCCACCGTCCCTGCCGTCCCGTAGTCTATCGTTCGTGATCAAGCCGCTTGCTTGCGCTGGGCGACTCCCCCATGATGCCGCTCCGATGCGCTTTACGCTCCTCGCTCTCGCGCTGTTTGCCGTCGGGTGCACCACCACCACGACCACCACGGACTTGAGCGTGATCCCATCCGGCTGCCGCCAGCCGTCGAGCTGCTGGAACACCTCGTGCGGCTGCTTGCGCGCGGACGTGGAGGGCGGCGGCTGCATGCTGTGCGATCCCACCCGCCAGACCACCCTCACCTGCGACTGCACCACCTTCGACGGCGGCGCGATGTGCTCCGAGCCCGCGCAGGTGTGCATCGGGCGCGGTCCGGTCTGCCTCGGCACCGGCGCCCGCTGCCTTCCCGCGACCAGACCGGCCGACGCCGGGACGATTCCGTCCACCTGCGCCGACGAGGGCGGCGATCCGCCGCAGATGGTTCCGATCGGCGGCGGCGACGACGCCGGCCCCGGTTCCGAGCCGCGCTGCGCCTTCGTCGACGACGTCTGCTGCCCCGGCACCATCCCCGACGGCGGGGACAACATCGATCAGTCGATCCCCGATCTCGCCGAGCCCGACCTCTCGGCAATCGACTGATGGGCTCGTAGGGCGGGCCCTCGCGGCCCGCCGACCGTCAATAATTCAAGAGACGGTCGAGATTGTCGCGCTCCCACTGCCGCGCGCGGTGATAGTGCTCGAACGCCGCCTCTTCGAGGAGAAACTCCTCGGTGTGAAAGCGCCGGCGCCCGCCCACCACCGGGATGTCGTGCTTCTGGTGCAGCATCTCGTGATAGACGATCCACTCGACGAACAGCCGCGGCACGAACGGCCGATCGAGCGAGGGATGAATCCGGATCAGCCGATCCTCGACGGCATACGATCCCATCTTGATCGAGTTGCGATGCCGCCGGCGCCCGCCCGGCGCCAGCCTCTGGCCCCAGGTGATCCGCGCGTCGATCGCGCCGTCGAAGTAGCGGCGGTTGAGCCCGTCGTAGAGCTCCTGGAGATCGTGCACCTCGCCGCGCGTCTCGATGGTGACGGTGACCGGCCCGCGGCTCAGCCGCCGCGCCCGCCGGATCTTGCGCTGGTGGATGTCGATGAACTGGCCGAGCAGCCGCGACGCCTCGCGATCGTTGTGCGAGACATAGCGCCCGATCGCGCGCACCACCTCGGGCTCAGCCTCGAGGAACATGTGGTGCAGCCGCAAGCGGAAGCAGCCCTTGTCCCGCTTGACCGAGATCATCGTGTACTGATTGTCGGTGACCGCCAGCGCCAGCCGCCCGTCGGGAACATGCGCCGCGATGCGGTGCTCGAGCTGCTTGCGGGCGAGCTCGTCCTCGCCGAGCGCGATCATTTCCACCGGCCGGGCCGGCAGCGCCGTGAGACGAGCCGCCCGCCGCGGCGCCAGGGTCGGATCCAGCGAGACCTGCGAAAGCCGTGTCACGCACACCTCCCGCCTAAACGGCAAAACACGGATAGATTCCAAGCACTCACAGAGCCCCATCGGCTCCGCAAACGACGAAATAGCATACCGCGCGGCGCGCCCGATCGCAATTTATCCACAGCCCGCGCCGGCCCGCAAAGGGCCTGCTTTCAAAAAAGCGCGGGTGCTTCTGGAGGGTTGTATTCGCGGCCGCGACCCCGGCAACTCCGCCGCTGCCGCGCACGAAGAAAAAAGCGCTCAGGCGCGAGCTGTAATTGGCGCGAGGGATCTTGCTTTCCAACCGAAAAACCATCTAAGATGGGACTCCCCCGAATTAACACTAGGCGGGGGTTAAGGAGGCACGCGATGCGGACGTTACGATGGAGGAGTGCGGCTTTCGGAATGGCCGCGGTGGCAAGCCTGGGGCTTCTTTTCGCGGCCTGCGACGACAACAACGGCGGTAGCGACATGTCCGCTGACATGGCCGTCAAAACCGACTTCGCAATGAACAATGGCGACATGACGGCGACGCCGGACCTGAATCCGGGTCCGGGCACGGCGCAGCTCACGATCGCTGACGTGGAGGGCACGTATCCGGCTGGAGCGGCCACGCCCGCCGCGCCCTTCTCGCATCTTCTGTTTACGACTCAATCGATTCCCGAGCAGGCCGGCGCGACGCATCAGAAGGATAACCGGATGCCCGGCCCCGGCGCTTTGAGTGGCTTCCTGTTTGGCTGCACCGCCGACTACTACGACGGCGCCACCTCGCTGCCGCCGTCGGCCGCCAACGCCGGTAAGATCAGCTATTCGGGCTACAACACCCAGCTCGGCTGGGCGGATGCGACTGGGATGGGGGCCGGGGTTCCCGCGAGCATCAACTGCGATTTTGCCAGCCTCAATGGGCTCGGCGTCTACGAGTGTGCCTTCGGCATGCTCGGTCAGGACGGTGGGATGGGCAGCGCCGACGGAGCGGATCCGGCGACCGTGCTCTTCCCGCCGATGCAGTGCCCAGCGACGCCCCCGGCGGTGAACAATAATTGCGCCGGAGTGGCACACAACACGTGCCCTGCGGGCTTTGTCCCGCACGTCGTCGCGACTACTCCCATCACCGTCTATGCCTGCGAGCAGCAGCCGACGGTGGTGGACCCTGTCACCCCCGCCAACACCACAAAGATTACGGAAATGCTGGCCGGCAACGGAACCTATTCGGCGGCAATCAACAAGATGGTCACGGTGGCAAAGTCCGTGACGGTGTTGACGGTCGACAGCACCGGAACTCCGGCTGCTCCGGCGAATCCAGCTGATCCGCTCGCCGGCATCACGCTCGACGGCAGCCACGACGTCACCATCACCTGGAACTGCAGCGGCGACACCAGCAAGCCGGCGGGTGACGGCTGCTCGCCGACTTCCTTCACCGGCCTCATCGTCCTGTCGAGCCCGACTCAGGCCCTGCCGATGGGCGTCGCCCAGTGCGTGATGCCGAGCAAGAACCCGGCCGGGTCCCCCGGCACGATTACCTTGCCGAAGGACTTCATCAAAACAATCCTCGGCGGCTCGACCAGCGGCCCGGCCCTGGCGCTGCTCGCGCAGTTGAACGGCAATCCAAACTTCAGCGGCAGTCATGAAGTGGTCCTGACCGCGGGTCAGGGATACTTCGCCTTCCTTCCCAAGTAGTTTTTCTCGTTCCACTGAGGGCCGCCCATCCCGGGCGGCCCTTTTTTCTCTCTCTTCTTGACACGTCTGCCGCATTCCCCTGAAATGAACGAGTGAAACGCGTAACCATCGCGCTCGGCGCGGCGCTCCTTCTATTCGTCGGCGTTGCCCGCGCTGACGAGCCCAATACCGCCAAGGCGCATTTCGCGCGCGGCACCATGCTCTACGATCTTCAGCGCTACGACGAGGCGGCCAAGGAGTACGAGGCCGCCTACGAGCTCAAGCAGGATCCGGCGCTGCTCTTCAATATCGGGCAGGCATATCGATTCGCGGGGAATTACGGAAAGGCGATTGGCGCATTCAAATCGTATTTGCGGCGGGTGCCCGGCGCATCGAACCATGACGAGGTCGAAGGCCGCATCGCCGAGATGGAAAAGCTCCAGGCCGAACAGCAGAAGAGCCAGGAGAAGCCGCCCGGCGGCACGATCGCGCCTGCGCCGATCGAGCCGAAACCGGCGGCAGCCCCGGAAACGCGCGTGCCGGTCGAGGCCGCGCCGGCACCGATTCCCACCGCTGTACCGCCCGGAACGGAGCGCGATCAGCACGCCGGGCGCACCCTGAAGATCACCGGCATCGCAGTCGGCGCGGTCGGCATTGCCGCGCTCGGCGCGGGAATCGCGTTTGCGGTATTGGCGCAGTCTGCATTCAATGAGATCAATTCGCCCGCTTCGGGATATGTCTTCAATCCGTCGACCCAGGATTCGATTCACACCGATCAAGCGCTCGAGACCGCGTTTCTCGCGATCGGCGGCGCGGCGGTGGTCACCGGCGTGACCTTGCTCGTGCTCGGGGTTCGTGCGTCGCACCGGGCTTCGCACCTGGCGTTTTCGCCGGCGCTCGGGCCGGGGCGCGCGGGCGCGGTGGTTCGTTTCACGTTTTAGGAGGGTTGGGTGAAGGGCTTATTTTCGTTATTCGCTTGTTTCCTTTTTGCAGGCTGCCTCGTTCCCCACCCCTCCGATGGCGCGGTGAAGTGCAACCACGCGAGCGGCGCCACCTGCCCCGACGGTTATTTCTGCGACGCGCCGAGCGATAGCTGCTGGCGCAACGGCCACACGCCGCGTCCGACCGATATGTCACCGCGGGATATGTCGGTAAACGATATGCCCGTTGCGCAGGATTTGAGCGCCATGGAAGACATGAGTAGCCCGAATCGTGGCGACATGGCGATCGCGCCGCCGGACTTGAATCCAGGCCCAGGAGTAGCCCAACTAACCATCGTTGACTTAGAGGGCACGGTTCCCGGGGCGACGCAGACGCCCTACTCACACATTCTCTTCGTTACCCAATCCCTTCCGGAGAGCGCCGGCGAGGCCCACCAGAAAGACAATCGAGTACCTGGCCTCGGTGGATTTCCGTTTGGCTGCACGGCCGACTATTACAACGCTGTTACTTCCTTTCCACCTTCGGAGGTCAACGCGGGAGAGGTCAGCTATACAGGATACAATCGCCTACTGGCATCGGCAGATGGCCGCGGCAGCTATCCATCCCCGATTCCCGGCAGCATTAATTGCGATTTCGCGTCGTTAGGAGGCCTCGGGACCTATGCATG
This sequence comes from Polyangium sp. (in: bacteria), assembly GCA_025450955.1. Lineage (GTDB taxonomy): Bacteria > Myxococcota_A > Polyangia > Palsa-1104 > Palsa-1104 > JANWLJ01. The sequence continues at coordinate 5,170 of JANWLJ010000165.1, forward strand.
CATCTACGCGGGTGGAACCGACGGCGGCGTGATCGGTGACAACCCGGCGAGCGTAATTTTTCCGCCGCTACCCCAGACCGGAGGTGCCTGCCCGTCCGGCGGGAGCACGCCCGTCGGATCGACGCTCTGTGAACAGCATCCGTTCGGCACTGGAATCAGCATCACAGAAACGCTGGCCGGTGGTGGCTCTTACGTGGCGGCAATCAATTCCGCGCTCATAGCTGCCAAGCCCGTCACTATCTTGACGATCAATTCCACTGGTACCGCGATATCACCATCGAATCCGTATGATCCTTTTGCCGGCGTCAAGCTCGACGGAACCCATGACGTGACCTTAACCTGGAACTGCAGCGGTGATGTCAGCAAGCCGGCCGGAGATGGCTGCTCTTCGCTCGACTTCACAACTCTCACCGTAGAATCGAATTCGGCCGAAAGCCTGCCCTTTGGAATCGCTCAATGCGTTGTCTCGAGCAAGAGCACGACATCGCCCGGCATGCTGACTCTGCCGAAAGATTTCATTTCGACCACGCTCGGTGGGGGGACGACAGGAAATGCTCTGCTATTGGTAGCCCAGCTTCATCTCAACCCGAAATTCAGCGGCAACCACGAAGTCGTTTTGAGCGGCGGTGAGGGATATTTCGCTTTTCTACCGAAGCAGTAAGCTGATGACGCATCACTCGCAGCACTTCGCTTGACAGCGCGGCAGCCTTAGCTCGAAGCTGAACCGCTTGCAAATTCGAGTTCTCTATTTTGCCGTAGCGCGTGAGCGGGCGGGTGTATCGAACGAGGCGCTCGATCTGCCCACGAAAACGACTGTTGGGGCCATGCGGGAGCGCATCTGCAAGAAACATCCAACAATGTCCTTACTTGCGGTTGATGCGGTGAGAATCGCGGTGAATCAGGAATTCGTCGGGGACGATTTTGTGCTGCACGATGGCGATGAAGTGGCGCTCATTCCGCCGGTGTCGGGGGGGGCGTGATTTATCGCGTCAGCGACGAGGCGCTTTCGCTCGAGGAGGTGGTGGGGGCGGTGAGCGTGGAGGAGCATGGGGGGATTGTCACGTTTACTGGAGTGGTGCGGGCGGTGAGTCGGGGGAAGCGAATTGTCAGGCTCGAATATGAGGCATATCGGCCGATGGCCGAGCGGAAGATGCGTGAGATTGGCGAAGGGGTCGCGACGGAGATTCCGGGGGTGAAGGTGGCGATCGTGCATCGGGTGGGGACGCTCGCGGTTGGGGAGGCGGCGGTGGTGATCGCGGCGTCGGCGCCTCATCGCGCGCAGGCGTTCGAGGCGTGCCGGCTGGCGATCGATCGGCTCAAGGAATCGGTGCCGATCTGGAAGAAGGAGATCGCCGAGGACGGCGAGGAGTGGATCGGGCTCGGGCCGTAACGCGCGCAACTTTCGTCTGCCATCGCCGATAATCATGGGACACTCTTTCGAGGTGAGCGGCATGGGCGAGAGGGACGGCGGGCGCGAGGGCGAGCAGGCGCGCGGGCAGGGCGGCCAGGAGGCGCAACCGTCGCCCGGCGGATCGCTCGAAGAGACCACGCAGGCGATGAGGTTCGCCGCCGCAAGGCGGCGCCGGCAGCGGCGGCATGAGTTTCTTCGTTTGACCGGTGTCGATCCGACCGATAGCTCGAGGCTGGTCGTGTGGCAGATCGAGCACGGGATCGAGCCGACCGGCAAGTTCGGCGAGAAGGATCTCGAGGCCGCGCGCAAGAGTCCCAAGGCGGCAAGCGCGCCAGCGGCGGCGACGGGACCCGCATCGTCGGCAGTTCCGTCGGAACCTGAAGCGCCAACTCCGTCGAGCGACGCGGCGAGCGCCACGGCTGCGACGAAGAATGAGTTTGCCGGCGCGCACGGCGATGCGCTGGTCGACGAGATCACCAGCGGAGCCACTCATGAGGAGAAGGTCGACAACGACGATCTGAACACGCATTTGACAGGCGCCGGCGCTACCGTCATCGAAATCGGCGAAGCAGCGCATTTGCTCGGGGGTAAAGAGGCGCCGTGGACGAGGTTGGCAATGACACCGGCAGTCCTCAACCTGTTGCGGACCGGGCGGTACAGCGAAGCAGCCGTTCTGCTGGCCAAACAACTCAAGGCGGAGGAGCTCTACGAGGCCCTGTTGTACGCGACGAAACACCTCGGCTTGCAGGTCGCCTCCGAGTGGTTGGAAAGCATCGCGTACGCCCTACCGCCGGCGGAAGCCATGAAGGAAGTCATTTTGTGGACCTACGACGGGCTGGAAGCGATCCGAAAGGCGCACGAACAGGGCGATCGCGATAATCGAATCCGACTCTACGGTCGCGGGTTCGCAGAGGGATTCCTCTGGGGCGAGGCCGGCGAGGGAAAAGCGATCTTGAGCGCGGTCACCTCCGAGGAGGTGGAGGCGGTGCGCTTCGGCCTCGCCGACGGCAGCAAGACCGCGGGGCGCACCGGATCACTGGCGGCTGATATCGGGAGGGAGCTGCTGCGACGATGTGGTGACGCCGACGGCGTAAAGCGCGCGATCCTTGATGCGCTGGGCAAGAAGGCGGGTCTGCCTGGGGTGTGGAGCAAGTAGATGGCGTCTACGCCGTATCGTTCGGGAGATGATGCGCCCCGGTACGTCTGCATCGTCTGCTTCGGCGAGATTTCGATTGGGCCTGGGGCGTGCTCTCGCTGCGGCGCTCCGCTCTCCTCGCTCGATGCCCTCGAAGTCGTCACCGCGGTGCGCAACCGCGCGATGAACGTGCGCGCCAAGCTCAACCGGCAGAAGAATGTGACTGTGATTGTACCGGCCGTACTGATATCCGTCGTCCTCTTCTTCGTCTTGATCGCGGCGGGAATTCCTCTCGACTACAGCTCGAACACGGTCGGTGGTGGTTCGGTTTTCATGCCCTACTTTCTCGTCAGCATTCCCATTTGGGCGGTGGTCTTTGTTTCGGTCTATCCGCGCGTCTTCAGACAGACACAGGCGCGGTTGAAGTTCGATCCGGTGAATGCGGATCTACCGGGCGTGCTGGAGTGGCTGGGGTTGCGGGTCGAGGGCGGGAAAGCGCGAAGGTGACGTTGTGGGTGCGAGCGGGCTCACTAAAGTGACTCGCGTGGACGAATTGTGGTGGATTCTTTTGCAGAGCTAGCAACTTTTCGAGCGCTCCTGCCGATACCTCTTCATGAATTCAAAATGGGGAGGAGCCATGACACCGAATAAGGCGATTGTCGATTCGCGATATGACTGCGTGCCGGAGCGGGTGTCGGTGGGAAGGACGGGGGTCACCGATCGGCACGTCGACGATCGCGAAGGCGATGAGCGGCGGATGGTGCTGGCGCTGCCCGACGGGACGCAGGTGCGGCTCGATCGCGATTTGCGGATTGGGCAGTCGTCGAAGAACGACGTGACGGTGCGCGACCCGCGCATCTCGCGCGAGCACTGCGCGATCGAGCTTTTGGGACGGCGGGTGATTCTGCGCGACCTCGACTCGACCAACGGCACCTTCGTCAACGGCACGCGGGTGAGCTCGGCGGAGCTTTTGCCGGGAGCGCTGATCGCGCTCGGAACGACGCGGCTGCACGTGTTCGAAGAGGGCGCCGACGCCGAGGACGCGATCCTCGGCGAGTCTCAGGCGGTAAAGACCATGAAGCGGGAGATCGCCAAGCTGGCGCCGGCGCGGCTGCCGGTGCTGATTCACGGCGAGACCGGCTCGGGCAAGGAGCTGGTGGCGCTGGCGCTGCACCGGCTGAGCGGACGGCGCGGCGGATTCGTGCCGCTCAACTGCGGATCGATCGCGCGCGAGCTGGTCGAGAGCGAGCTGTTCGGGCACGAGCGCGGCGCGTTTACCGGCGCGCAGACGCGGCGTCAGGGAGTTTTCGAAGAGGCGCACGGCGGGACGCTGTTTCTCGACGAGGTCGGCGAGCTGCCGCTCGCGCTGCAGACCCGGCTTCTGCGGGTGCTCGAGACCGGGGTGGTGCGGCCGGTGGGATCGAGCCGCGAGGTGGCGGTCGATGTGCGGGTGGTGGCGGCGACCCACGTCGATCTGAAGGCGGCGGTGGTCGACGGGCGGTTTCGGCAGGATCTTTATTATCGGCTGGTCTCGGCGGTGATCGCGACGCCGCCGTTGCGGGCGCGGCGCGAGGATGTGGCGCTGCTCGCGCGGCGGTTTCTCGACGAGCTGAGCTCGGAGGGGCGCGGGTGCCGGCTCTCCGACGCGGCGCTCGCCAAGCTCTCAGCGCACGACTGGCCGGGCAACGTGCGCGAGCTGCGCAACGTGCTCCGTCGCGCGGCGGTGCTCGGTGGGCCGGTGATCGGCCCCGAAGATCTCGCGCTCGACGTGGCGCCGGCGCGATTCGATCACGAGGTGGTGCGGATCGATCGGCCCTATCTCGAGATCGAAAAGGAGATCTTGCGGCGCGCGATCCAGCGGGCGCGCGGCTCGCGTCGGGCGGCCGCGCACGCGCTGCAGATTCCGAAGTCGACCTTGTGTGACAAGGCGAAGCGCTATGGGCTCGATTACGACGAAGAAGAGGTCGCGTAAAAAAGCGCGCTTCGGAAGCGGGTCATTCGGATTTTTGCGGGGCTTCGCCGGCGGGCGGCGCGGGGGAGTCGTCACTCGGAGGCGGGTGGAGCTCGTGGAGGATCGCGCGGCCGGTCAAAGGCGTGGTGACGCCGCCTTCGCGCGGCGCTTCGCGGGTGGGCTCGCGCGGTGATTCGCGGGCGGGCTCGGGCGCTTCGGGCGGCGGCTCCGACGGCGTCGGATCGGGCGGCGGCGGCGGCAGCGCGGCTGGCGGCGGTGAAGCCGGCGGCGGAGGCGGGAGGTGAAGGCCGGCGGTCGCCGGCACCGTCGGCGGAAGATCGGGACCGCTCTTGACCACCACGCCGGGCGGCGGGTTCACATTCGGCAGCGGGAAGATCGCCATCAGCGGGCCGCTGAGCTGAAAGCCGTAGTAGCCGTCGGCGCGCTTGGCGTTGGCGGCGATCGCGCCGGTGACCAGCGCGACGGTCGGCTCGCGCTTGAGCAGCGCCTCCGACGGGCGGAACTTGAGATAGCCGTGGAGCTGCGACATCGAGAGCGGATCGCGCAGCTCGATGTAACCGTCGAGGGTGATGTCGACGTCGGGCGAATGGGCCGCGATGTTCTCCAGGCGCGCGTGGCCCTTGTCCATCACCACCTTGCCGGCGAGCCGGCCGAGCCGCAGCTTCGGGAAGGTCACGCCCTGGGAGAGAAACGGATCGCCGGGCACCGACAGCTTGGCCTTGCCGTCGCCGATCACCAGCTCATCGATCGCCAGCTCGACGGTGCCGCTCAGGTTGGCGGCGAGGCTCTTCGGCGCCACCGCGTCGATCTTGCCGGAGAGCGTGCCCTGCACCGGCAGGCCGAGCGCATCCTGGAGCGCTGGCAGATTGGTGAGCACCAGCCCGTCGGCGTCGATGTCGATGTCCTGCTCCGCCGGGCTCAGGCCGAGCGCGCCGCGCACCGTGCCGGAGAGCAGGTGAGCCTTGAACGAATAGCTCGGGCGATTGAAGAGCAGGCCGAAGAGGCCCACGTGCACGGTCGCGTCGTCGATCACGTAGCGCGCCGGCTTCTCTCCTGTGCGGACCGGCCGGCTGCGCAAGACGATGTTCTTGCCGCTCAGGCCCGCTCCGGTAAATAGCGTGAGGCCGAGATCGCCGATCGAGACCTCCATTCCGAGCGCGCCGGGCGTGCCGCTCATCGGATCGGCGGAGAGCGTCGACTCGAGCTTGTCCTTGATCCGATCGCGCGGCAGCGTGGCGAACAGGGTCGACAGCGCGACCGCGAGCGCGAAGGCGGGATAGCCGGCGTAACGAAGCGCCTGGCGCAGCCGCGGCGGGATCGCGATCACGTCTTGTCTCCCTTCTTCGCGTTCGGCTTGAGCGTGGCGCGCTCCCAGGTCGAGACGGTCATCTCGACGTCGAGCTCCTGGTGGTGATCGTCGCGCACGTGAATGCTGAGCGCGGAGACCACCACCATGTTGGGGCCGGTCTCGATGCGACGCATGAAGTCGACCAGCGCGTCGAGCTTGACCCGGGTGAGCCGCAGATCGGTCGCGTGCTCGACGTACTGCTTGCTGGCCTGCGCGGGCGGCCGCTCGTTCGACTCGGGGATGTCGACACCCGCCTCCTTCGCGCACTGCTCGAGAAAGCCGCCGAGCTGAAGCGGCGAGTGGCCGAGCCGGCTCTCGAGCTGAGCGGTGCGCGCCTTCTGCCTGAGGTATGCGTCGCGGTGCAGATCGATGTCCTTGAGCGCCTGGCGCATGCCCGCGTTGCGCTCCTCCATCGACGACAGCCCGTCGGTGATGAGGAAACCGACCACCAGCGTGAGCAGCACGATGAAGGTGATCCCGAGCGCGCCGACCAGCGTGCGCTCTCTCTGCGAGAGCCGGTCGAAGCGATCGCGGAGCGACTGGATGCGGCCTGAGAAGATCATGGTTTCACGGACACGTGGTGTCGATGTTGAGGGTGAACTGCTTGAGCTCTTCCGGCTTGTCCGGCTTGTCGGTGTCGGGATCGCCCGACGGCGGCGAGGTCACCGTCGAGACCTTGCCCTTTTCGACCTTCTCGAAGCAGTCGATCTTGCCGAGCGCGGTGGTGAGGTCGTCGATCTGCTGCTGGCTCTCGGCGGTCGCCTTCATGTAGATCTTCTTCGGCTTGATCTCGAGCTCGAGCACGTCGAGCTTTCCCTTGTCGGGCGACGGGACGGTCTTGGAGATCTCGTCGAAGACGTCGTAGGCGGTGAGCGTCGGGATGGGCGGCACTCCGCCCTTCGGGCCGCGGGTGAGCTCGTCGGAGACCGCGCGCCCGTCGAGACGCGGCTCGCCGAAGAGCTGGATGGTCTCGCGCTTGAGCTGAAACTGGAGCGCGTCGCCCTCTTTGCGCAGCGCGCGCAGAGACGCGACCGCGTTGACCGCGGCGAACATGAGGATCGCCAGCACCGCGACCGCGAGATAGCCGGCCTTGCCGCGCAGGTACGAATAGTCGGAGCGCCAGGCGAGCTCGCCCTTTCGCAGATTGACCTGCGGCACCGGCACCGCGGCGGCGAGCGCGAGCCCGAGCGCCTGCGCCGGCAGGCCGACGTCGAGACCGACGCCGTCTCCGCCGGTGCGCAGCGCCTCGGCGACAAACGGCTCGGCGGGCTGAAGCGCGAGGCGCGAAGCGGGCAGGCCGAGCTCGACCTCGAGGTGCTCGAGCAGACCCGGCAGCCGGGAGGCGCCGCCGGTGCAGCACAAGCGCGCGGGCGCGGGTCCACCGCCGGCGCGAAACGCGGCGAGCGTCTGGCGCAGCTCGCGCACCAGCGGCCGCACCGCCTCGCGCACCGTCTCGTCGACCTTGCGGTGCGACGGCGATTCGGCGACCGCGCCCTGCGCGAGGATGAACGCCTGAGCGTGCTTGGCTCCTTCGGCGTCCTCGGGCGTCATGCGGAACGCGTCGGCGATCGCGACCGTGACGTCGTCGCCGCCGCGCGGAATGGTGCGGGCGAACAGCACCGTCTCGCCCTGGACGATGCAGACGTGGGTGTGGTGGTGGCCGAGATCGAGGATCGCGAGCGGCGGATCGTCGGGGGCGCTGGCAAACGCGTGCCCGCGAAGCGCGGCGTAGGAGAGCGCGGCGGCGCCGATCACCCGCGGCTCGCAACCGACGGCGGCGAGCGCGTCGATGCGCGCCTTGACCTCGGTGCGCGGCGCCGCCACCGCGATCACCCGCGTACCCTGCGCGTTGGTCGTCGAGGTGACGAAGTCGATCTCGAGCCCGTCGATCTCGCCGAGCACGTGCGACTCGAGCTCGAAGCCGAGCACCTGCTCGATCTTCTTGCGATCGGAAAACGGCATCGCGAGCAGGCGGATCATCGCCTCGCCGCCGAGCGTGGCGGCGCACATCTCCGGCTCGAGCCGCTCCTCGGCGATGAGCGCCTGGATGGTGCGCGCGGCGCGCTCGAGCTCGCTCTCGCCCTCCACCTTGGGCTCGAGCCTGCGCTCGTAGAGCCCGACGAGCTGCGCCTGGCGGAACCCGGCCTCCAGCTCCGCCACTTTGACGGACCAGGCGCCGAGATCGATGCCGAGGATTTTGTGAGCCATCCGAATCAGTCCTCCCGCCAGTAGACCCAGGTGCCGATGCGATCGTTGGGGTCGCCGCTGGTCGAGTTCTGGTTGAAGTGCTGCGCGTCCCAGATCGCGCGCAGGTGCACCTGGATCTTCTTCTCCTTGGTGCGCTGGATCGAGCCGGTCGCGTCGAGGCGCCAGATGCGGCGCGGCCCGACGGTGATGACGTTGTTGACCTTGGCGGGATCGAGCGGCACGCCGACGATCCCCGAATTCGACGAGCTCGACGACGAAGAAGAAGACGACGACGACGACGATCCGTTCTGGCCGTTTTGCCCGGTGAGCGCGCTCGCCGGATCGGTGATGAGCGAGATGAACTGCTGGGTCGAGGAGAAGCCGCCGGTCATCTGGGCCATCGACAAGATCTGCTGCGAGAGCCCGGCGAGCAGCACGTCGTCGAGCAGCACCGGATCATTTCGGTGATCGTCCTTGACGGTGGCGCGGATGATCGCGGCCATGAGCGGCCAATCCTCGGGCTTGATCGCGCCGACGTTGATCTTGCAGCCGCCGTAGACGGTCAGCATGTCGCCGAACGATCCCCAGAACTCGTCGCCGACGCCGCGCACCAGGTTGAGCTCTTCGATGGTGTCGAAGAAGTTGTCGCGCGCGCGATAGGGATCGCGGCCTGTGTCGTAGCGATAGTCCTCGGCGCCGGACGAGTTGCCCGCCGGATCGAAGCGCGCGGTGTCGGCGTCGGCCCAGTCGAGGATCGCGCGCGCCACGTCGTCGCGGGTCGCGTACTGTCCGTCGGAGTCGGGGGTCTCGAACATGTGGTTGTAACGCGGCGGCCAGAACAGCGCCGAGAGGATCGCGTAGAGCTGCTGCTGGCGGGCGAAGTCGTTCATCCCGCCGCCGCAGTTGATGTTGAGCTTGCCATCCTCGGCCTGCATGTCGAGATCGAACGACGCGTTCTTGCCGACGCCGAGCCCCTTCATCTGCGACAGATCGATCCCGAGCATCGAGCCGAGGCCCGCCTGATCTTCGGCCGAGCCGCCGAACGCCTGGACGAGATAGGGCGCGAAGTCGGAGATCTGCACGTCGCCGATGTACTGCCGGTTGCGATCGAGCACCGACTGCTGAACCTTGATGAGCAGGCGCGCCAGGTTGATCCCCGAGCGCGCCAGATACTCGGCGCGCAAGACGTCGCGCGCGTTGGCCGCCGCCTCGAGATCGACCCGGGTGTTGTAGGCGAAGTCGCCGATCACGCCGCCCAGCACCGCGAGGGTGACGGTGACGACGATGAGCGCGATCCCCTTTTGCCGCGCGACCGGGCGCCGCAGCCGCGCGACGATGCGAGTGAAGATCCGCCTCATCGGGTGGCTCCGATCGCGGGCGTGGTCACCGGATGCCCGGTAGTGACCGTCGCGCCGGTGGCCGGCGTCGTCCCGGTGGCGGGCGCCTGCTGCTGCTGCTGCTGGGCATCGACCGCGCGCAGGTTGAGCGGCTCCTGCATCTCCACCCGCGCCTCGGTGGTAAACGGGATCTCCTTGCCGCGCTCGTCGTGCACGGTGAGCGTGA
>JANWLJ010000166.1 GCA_025450955.1 Polyangium sp. (in: bacteria)
GCGCACGTCTCCGACGTGGCGCCGCTCTAGGGGCTCATTACAAATCTCGTTACAGAGTTCGTTACCGGCGTGGAGCGACGAACCCACTTCGTCCAGAAGTCGTTGAAGCGGCGGCAGAATCAGAAAAGCAAAGTTAGTGGAGGCGCCGGGAGTCGAACCCGGGTCCGAAAGTGCTGAAGGGCGGCCCCTACGTGCGTGTTCGGCGGATTTGGTTTCGCGTCCGGCTGTGCCCACCGACGGGCCCTGCCTTGGCTAGCTCATCCTGAAGTTTCGCCTCTGTCGCGACAAGCGCTCGACTCGGCTAGCCCGCTCAGTTGGCGCCCCATCCCGGACCGCGGACACTTCCGGGGGAGACGGCTCTCTACTGGTTATTAAGCAGCGAGAGCGTACGCGTTATCGTTCGCGTTTCTACGTTCCAGCCGGATTTACGAGGAGACTGGACCCTCGGCACGCGACCTTCCCTTGAGTACACCTCCGTCGAAACCGTTTCGCCCCCGGCTTCGCGGTTCAATGTGCACGCGGGAGGGTGACGCGTCAACCCCGGCCGCGCCCGCGCGCCTGACGATCGGCGACAGCGAGGAGATCCTGTTCGCGTTTGAGGAGCACGCCTAAAAATGGCAGGCCCTCGTCGAGGTCCTTGGTCGAGAGGCCGGCGCGGCGCAGGGCCGCGATCCAATCGATGAGCTCGCTCGTCGACGGGCGCTTGCGCAGCCCGTGCTCGTCCCTGAGCTCGTAGAACGCGCGGAGCGCCCGCTCGAGGAGCACGGTCTCGAGCGTGGGATGGTGCACGCGCACGATGCGCGCCATCAGCTCGCGATCGGGAAATTCGATGAAGTGAAACACGCAGCGACGGAGAAACGCGTCGGGCAGCTCTTTTTCGGCGTTGGAGGTGATGACCACCACCGGCCGCTCGCGCGCGACCACCTCCTCCTGGGTCTCGCGGACGAAGAAGCGCATCCGATCGAGCTCGTGGAGAAGATCGTTCGGAAACTCGAGATCGGCTTTGTCGATCTCGTCGATGAGCAGCACGCCGCGCGTCGTCGCGGCGAACGCTTCGCCGAGCGGACCGAGCCGGATATAGCGGCGGATATCTTTGACGTCCCCGTCGCCGAAACGCGAATCGTAGAGGCGCGCGACCGTGTCGTAGACGTACAGGCCGTCTTGCGCGCGGGTGGTCGATTTGACCGGCCAGTGAATCAGCTTCATCCCGAGGCCGGCGGCGATCGACTCGGCGAGCATGGTCTTGCCGGTGCCCGGCTCGCCGCGCACGAGGAGCGGCCGCTCGAGCGCGAGCGCGCAGTTGACCGCCGCCTCGAGCGACGGCGAGGTGAGATATCGATCGATGCCGCGAAACCGCTGAAAGTCATTCATCGCCGCGAGCCTACCACGGGCCGCATCCGGCGCTCGGCGCTCCGCTGCTTGGCGTCACGCAAGAGGAAGTCGACGTCGGGCGTCGACTCGGCCTCGACGAAGATCTGGTACGAAAACAGCGCCGGGCTCACCCGAATCAGCGCCCGATTTATCGCCAACGCCGTCCGACCGAGCGCTCCCTCGCCGAACACCTTGGGAAACGGCGCCGGCACGCCCTTCACCTCGCGGATGCGAAATCCGGCGTCGGTGAGCAGGTGGCGCGCGCCGCGAAAGGTGAACAGCCGGGTATGGGTGCGATCGAGAATCCCGGCCTTCCCATAATTGAATTCGCCGGCCAGGAGCATCAGCCGCTGAATGAAAAAACCGATATTCGGCGTCGTCAAAATCAATGTTTTCGGGTCGTGGTCGAAATGGACCCGCAGCCGCTCGAGAAAGCGCTCGGGATCTTTCAAGTGCTCGATCACGTCGAGCAGCAGCAAATAGCGGTAGGGCGCGACGGGAAACTCGAGCTCGCCTTCGAGATCCTGCACGTACACCTTCACCCGCGCGTCCATCTGCGCCGGCGGGAACCGATCCACCACCGCGGTCTCACACGATCTTTTGGTGAGCTCGCGGGCGAGCCCGTTCGGACCCGCGCCGAGCTCTAGCACCTTCGCCCCGTCGGGAATCGCGTCGAGCGCATAGGTGTGGCTGCTCGGATATCCGAGCTTGAGGCCGTAGTGCGAGTTGTCGTCCGGAGTCGCATCGAATCGCCGCTGGTAAAGGATTCCCAGCCGATGAGCGGTGTTTTGCAGCGTCGACTTGATCACGTCCTTGGCGTACTTCATTCCGTCGACGCGACAGATCTCGTCGCCGTAGTAGGTGGGGATCGGCAGCTCGACGATGCGCGCCCGCGCGTTGAAGAGCTGGATGATGATGTCGGTATCGAAGTGAAACTCATTCGAATTCAAGCGATAGGGAATTCGGGCGAGCATCGAGACCGAATAGATTCGATACCCGCTGTGGAACTCGGTGAGATGGGTGCCGAGTAGTCCATTTTGAACGGTGGTCAGAATGCGATTTCCGAAATACTTGTAGAGCGGCATCCCTCCCTTGAGCGCTGCCCCTGAAACCATCATCCGGCTGCCGAACACTGCGTCGGCGCGTCCCTCGGCGAGCGGCTTCAAGAGCCGCGGCAGCTCCTCGGGCGCGTACTGCCCGTCCCCGTGCAGCATCGCGACGAAATCGAATTTTTCGGCTATGGCATACGCATATCCTATTTTTTGATTTCCGCCATATCCCTGGTTGTATTCGTTCCGTAGCACCGTCATGCGGATTTCCGGATGCGATTCCTGATACTCACGCCCAATCTCGAAGGTGCGATCTTCCGAAGCGTCGTCGACGACAAGCAACTCGCAGTCGAAGTCGTCGAAGACCTCGCGCGGGATCCGCTCGAGCACCCACCGGAGTGTCGAATCCGCATAGTAGGCGATCACGAAAATGAGCAGCCGCTGCCGTTCACGTCGGGTGGCCATTTCGTTGAAAAGCGTAGGCCACGCTCCCGAGCGCGTCAACGCGCCCCGTGGTATGAAGCGGCATGTCCCGGCGCTGGGAGATCGCTGCGGTCGTCGTGCTCTTGATCCTCGCCGCCTGGGTGCGGGGGCGCGTCGCTGATGGTTGGGTCTACGCAGGCTCCGATTCCTACGGCTACATCAAATTAGCCGACGAGCTGCGCGTTCATCACCGTTACGCGCTCGGACCGAACGAGCCGCTTCATTTCGCCCGGGTGCCCGGCTACCCCATCTTCCTGGCGCTCACCAAAGGCGGTGCGCCGGCGGGGATGAACGGCGGGCCCGGCTGGGACAAGATCAAACGTGGACAGCGCTGGTTCGATTTTTTCATCGCGCTGCCGCTCCTGTTTCTACTCGCGCGCCGGCTCGGCGGGCCGAAGGCCGGGCTGATCGCGCTCGGGATCGCAGCCGTCTTTCCATTTACGGTGATCTTCACCGCGGTCGCGCTCACCGAATCGATCTCGACGACCTTGACGGTGGCCGCCATCGCGCCGCTCATCCTCGGCGCACGCCGGCCGCGAACATGGTTTGCGGTCGCCGGCGCAATGGTGGGGCTCGCGACCTTAGTGCGGCCGGACGGGATCCTGCTCGCGAGCGCGTTCGTGCCGGCGATCCTCCTTCTTCGCCCGAACGCGCGGAGGTGGCGGGAGCGGGCGATCGTCGGCGCGCTCTCTCTCGCAGGCTTCCTCGTCGCGTATGGCGGTTGGCCAGTGCGTAATCTGGCCGATTTCGGACGGCCAATCTGGCTTGGCCAGCACACAAATCGGTTCGCCCGCCCGCTCGATCACTATCAGGGTTATTGGAGTTGGATGCGCACCTGGTGCGGTGGCTGGGAGTGCCAGACCGCGCCCGCCACCTGCTTTTTCAATCCCCCCTGTGTGCCCAGTGTCGCCGAGTATCCGGCCGCGGCCGTCGATGGCGGAGACCTGCCCACCGTCGAGAAGCTGTTCGCCGAGCGCGCGCGCGACGGGCTGTCGCCTGCGGTCTCGGTCGGATTTCAAAAGCTGGCCGATGCGCGGCGCGCTCGCCATCCGCTGCAGGTGTTGGTGAAGCTGCCGCTCGAGCGCGCCTGGCACATGTGGGTCGCGCGGCGGGACGAGGTGTTGCCGCCGAATTGGCGGCCGTGGCGGCAGGTGACCAATCGGATCGCGCCCCATTTTCGCACGCTCTCGTTCGCGCTCTTGCTCGCGCTCCTTCTCTCGGGTGCGCTGCTGCTCCTTCGGCGTGATACTCGCGGCGCGGCGCTGGTGCTGCTCGTGCCGATCGTCACGCGATCGCTCGTGCTGCCGTTCGAGCTCTACTCGATGCCGCGCTACGCGGTCGAGGTGATGCCGCTCGCGTTCGTGCTGATCGCGGTCGCCCTGGCGCTCGCGCGGCGCGACGGCGCGGGCCACGGCGAAGTGATAAAATCGGGCGGATGATTCGCCGCTTCGCGCCGCTCCTCTTCGTCGCCCTGACCGCCTCGTTGGCCTGGGCCGATCCGATCGAGATTGGGCTGCACAATCAGGTGCCGTCGGGGCAGCGCCCGTCTTTGACCATCACCGCCGAGGCGCCGCTCGACCAGGTGCGCGACGAGCTCGAGCGCGACGATGGGCAGCATTTCACGGTCACGCACGGGCGGCTGCGGCAGGGCGGGGCGGCGACCTTGCCGTTCGGCGACACGCGCGCCGGCAAGTTTCACTGGACCGGAAAGCTGGTGGCGATTTTTCCCGACGGCAATCGCTTCTCGACCGGGCTCACCTTCGAGACCGCCACCGTCGGGCAGCTCCACGTCACCTATCGCCGCGATCGGCTCGACCTCGACGCGCACACGCTCGAGTTTCAGCTCTCGCATCCGGCCGGGCGCGCCGAGCTGACCGTGATCGGCGACGATGGGCGCGAGCTCGGGCGCGGTCAGGCGACCTTTCATCACGAGCCGGCGGGCGCCTGGCTGAAGATCGGCTGGACCCAAACGCCGGGCAACGTGCTCCGGCTCGAGCTGCGCGCTTTCGACGCGAGCGGGCTCGGAGTCACCGTCAAGCTCATCCCGTGGTCGGTGTCGGTCGCCCACGAGGAGGTGGTGTTCGCGACCGGGCAGTCGGCGATCGCGCCGTCGGAGGCGCCCAAGCTCGACGCCAGCTATCAGCGGATCATCGACGCGGTGGCCAAGGTGCGCAAGGTCGCGCCCGAGCTGCCGGTCAAGCTCTACATCGCCGGGCACACCGACACCGTCGGCAAGCCGGGCGACAACCGCAAGCTGTCGCTCGACCGCGCGCGCGCGATCGCGAGCTGGTTCCGCGATCACGGGCTGCCCCTGCCGGTCGCCTACGCCGGCTTCGGCGAGGACGCGCCCAAGGTGCGCACGCCCGACAACACCGACGAGCCGCGCAACCGCCGCGCCGACTACATCGTCGGGGTCGAGCCGCCGGTCCTCGCCCGCGGCGTCACCGCCGCCTGGCACAACTTGTAATACACACAGCAATACATAAAAAAACGCCGGGCACCTCGCGGCACCCGGCGTAAAAGATCGAAAACGCTAGCGCTGCTCGGCGGCCTTCTTCTCTTTGTACTCCGCCATCAGCACCTCCTGCTCGCTCTTCGGCACCGGCGAGTACTTGAGGAACTCCATGGTGAACTCGCCCTTGCCCTGGGTGCCCGAGCGCAGATCCGTCGAGTAGCCGAACATCTCGTTGAGCGGCACCTCGGCGGTCGCGATCACGTAGCCCTCGGTGTTCTCCGAGCCGATGATCACGCCGCGGCGCTGGTTGATCTGTCCCATCAC
>JANWLJ010000167.1 GCA_025450955.1 Polyangium sp. (in: bacteria)
GTCTTCCTGAACGTCACGGACACGCGCATCGTCGTCGCGCAGACCGGCGACACGTGCGACCTCGTCCACGACCAGGGAAGCTGCACCGACGTGCCCGTCACCCAGTTCGTCCCCATCGACATCACCGATCCGAATGGCGCACTCACGCTCGGAACCTCGTTCCTCGGTAGCGGAGTCGTCTGGGATCGCTGGGCCATGGACTTCGATCCGGCCAGCGGGATCTTCCGCGCGGCCATGTCCAGCGATTGGAATGGAAACTCCGGCGGCGGTGCGCTCGCCGTCTGGTCCGCACCCGACACGAAGAGCGTCCCCACGTTGCTCGGCACCGTCCCCTTCACCGCCGGCGATCACGTCACCGCGACGGCGTTCGTCGGGCCGCGAGTCTACGTCTCGTCGAACACCTCCAGCACCGGATGTCCCGATCCGGTGGCGGTCCTCGACACCACCGAGCCCAGCCACCCCGTCGAGCTCGGTTCCGTCGCCGTCCCGGGCGTGAACGACTTCCTCTATCCCAACGGCAGTCAGCTCATCAGCCTCGGCCACGCCGATCAGGGCACGAGCAACGCCTGCGGGCAGGGACAGGGCTACGTCTCCTTCGAGGGCAGCGGGCAGCTCGCCGTCTCCCTCTTCGATGTGAGCGACGCGGCCAACCCCAAGCTGCTCTCGCAGGTCGACTTCGGCGGCGCGCAGAGCATGATCGCCGCCAACCGCGACGATCTGAAGAAGGCATTCCTTGTCTTGAACACGATGGGCCTCATCCTGGTTCCGTTCCAGAACGTCGACCCGACGAGCACGACGACCACTGCGGCTCAGAGCGCCACGCAGCTCATCGATCTGAACCCCACGAGCCTCACCCTGCGCGGCGCTGCACCGCACAATGGGCTCGTCTTGCGCGCGTTCCCGGTGCAGAACGACGTCGTGGCCTTCTCCAACGAAAGCCTGCAGGTTCTCGATATAACGAACCGCGATACGCCCACCACCGCCGCGGAGCTCGATTTCTAATGCGCGCTACTCCTCCGAAAGAACAATTCAATGGTTTTACCAATGAGTCGGTTCACCTTGATGGAGCAGTCACATATATTCTGCTGCGTTAGGTTCATGAGCACGATTTGAAGGCATTTGAAAATGCAACCTCCGACGGGGCGTCAGTCGGAACGGATTCGCTGGAGGACAATGAGCTCACGCCGGCGCGGTTACCAAAGCTGCTGCATGTCTCGGCGTGGTGAAGTGAGAGGCGCGCTGGCGGTTGTACTGTTATTGGGTGGTGGCTGCAATCCGAGCGTCGCGATTATCTCGTTCCCGCTGCCCCCAGTTTCCGATATTGTCAAAACCTGCTCAATCGAAGTTTCGTGCCTGATCTCGCCTCCGCTCGAGAGCGTCTCTGGATGCGTGAGCGCATTCGAGCTCGGAATTGCAACCGGACAGGGCGCTTTCGGACATTCGGCAGCCGAGCTTCAGCGCTACGTGGATTGCGCGAAAGGTGCCGCGGACTGCCATGCCGCGGTCGCGTGTGCGTCGCGAAATCACGGCCCGGACTATTGCACGGCTCATCCTGGCAATTCCTGCGACGGAAATCTCGAGGTAGAATGCAATACCCCACCTGAAATGGCGGATTGGGCAATCTACAATATGGATTGCGACGCCTTCGGATTGATGTGCGAGACCGCGAACGGCTCGGCCGGGTGTACCAACGGCGTTCCCTGCACGGCCAATAGCCCGTCGCAGGTCTGCGACGGAAACCGTATCGTCGAGTGCCCGCAGATCGATCTGAGTGAACCGCTCGACTGTGGCTACGTTTTGACCTCTTCAAACTGTGTAATGGAAACCGAAAATAGTGTCCAGGTCGCGACCTGTCGGCCTGCCGGAGCCACAGCCGGCAGTTGCGGCTCCGATTCCTCACGGTGCGACGGCGATTCCGTGGTGAGTTGTCGAGCGGGAGTTGCGACTCGATTCGATTGCAGCCAAGCAGGCGAAACCTGCGGCCTCGTCGGGGCCAGCGGCACATGTCTACCAAACGGCGGCAGTTGCGAAGGGGCCGGCGACTCCTGTCAAGGAGACGCACTGGTAGTCTGCGCGAACGGCAAGCTAGTGTCCTTTCCGTGTGCTTCGATCGGCCTCACCACTTGTCTAACGATGGCTTCCGGTGCCGCGTGCCGCTGAGCGTGGACGGCCCGGCGCCACGCGGGTGCCACGCCGAACCGGGCGGAGCCGGAGCTCCCGGTCGCGCGGGGCAGATCCGTAACTTTGGAACGAGAGGCTTCTCCCCGATCGCGTGGGTGGTGAGCTGCGACGTGCAGCTCGATGCTGCCGGCCGCGTGTCGGGCACCGAGATCTCCTCCATCTGGATGCTGTTCGGAGAGCACGCGAGCGCGTCGCCCGTATCGGGCAAGGTCGATCGCAGCGCCTTTCAGTGGCGCGCCTCGCGCGGTGTCAGGTGACGTCTTCGCGCGTGATCGAACGGACTCGCGTATCGTTCTCGAACATCTCGCTCCTCACCACGCGCCCGCCATCGTCGTAGGAGTGGACCCAGCGCTGCGCTGGGCCCTCCATGAGCGTGATCTCCTCGGCGGCGAGGACTCCGTCGCGCCATTCATATCGTTGGTCCTCGATTTGGCCGCCGCTGTCCCACGCGTAATGAACGAGCCGCCCGCCCTCATCGTATTCGTAGCTGAGCCGCTCGAGCACGTCGGAGCCGCTCTCGATGCGGTGCTCGACCAGCCGTCCGCGATCGTAGGTGAACCGCGCCACCGTCGACTCCGGCGTCTGGTAACGGCTCTCGACGGTGCCCGAGAACGGCATCGAGAGCGGCAGCCAGGCGGTCTGTCCGAGCACGCCGGGCGGCAGCGGTATGAACGGAAGCCGCTCCGCCGGGTCGAAGTCGCCGCGCCACACGAAGGTCTCGCGCGGCTGCGGCCGCGGGGGCCGGCCGCGGTGCTCGATGGTGCTCCATTTCGCGACCAGCAGGCCGCGCGCGTCGTATTCGCGCTCGTAGCGGATGCTCATCTCGTCGCTGTCGACGGTCTCGCAAGTTACCCGGTCGGCGCCGTCGAAGCTGCGCGTGCGGGTCACGGTCAGCCGATCGGGCATGCCCGGGCGCCGCTCGATCGAGCGGACCTGTGCTGCGCGCCCGCGCTCGTCCATCCAGGTTTCCTCGACGCCTTCGACCTCCTCTCCTTCGACGACGTCACGGGTGACTCGACGGAGCTGCACGGTCATGCTCAACCCATACTGCCGTCCGCACCTTCGAACATTGCTGGCGGGCTTTTCACGGCGCGAACGGAATCGAGAGCGAGAAGGTGCTGCCCCGGCCCAGCTCGCTCTGCGCGCGGACGGTTCCGCCGTGGGCCGCGACAATTCCCTTGGCGATCGACAGACCGAGTCCGTGCCCCTGCCTGCCCGGCTGGGGCGAATACCAGTGGCGCTCGAAGAGATGAGGCACCGCCTCGCTCGGAAGACCCACTCCTGTGTCGCTGACCGAGAAGCAGATTCCATTCGGGTCGCCGCGCGCGCTCAGCGTGATCGCTCCACCTTGCGCGGTGAACTTGAGCGCGTTGGAGATGAGGTTGCCGAGCGCCTGCACGATGCGCGAGTGGTCCAGGGAGACAGTAGGGAGACCCTCGTCGACCTCCGTCGAGAAATTGATCCCCTTGTCCATTGCTTGTGGCTCGAAGGCCTCGCAGACCTCACGGATCAAGTCGGCGACGGCGAAGGGCTCGGGGTGGATGGAGAGTGAACCGGCCTCGATGCTGGCGCTATCGAGGAGATCGCCGACGAGCTGATTCATTCGGCTGACCGAACGGTGGATGACGTCGGTCTGCTTGCGCCAGGTGACCTCGGGCAATTCGCGGCCCAGCCGCCGTTCTAGCACGCCGGCGGCGATTTCTATCGTCGACAGCGGCGACCGCAGGTCGTGGCTGACTGTCGCGAGCGCCTCCTCGCGCGCGCGGGTCGCCTGCTCGGCCGCTTCTCGGCGCAGGCGCGAAACGGTGAGCTGCGCTTGCACGCGCGCGTAAAGCACGTTCGCCGAGAACGGCTTGACCAGATACTCGTCCGTGCCGCTCTGCAACCCCTGGACGGTCGCCTCCTCTCCGGCCCGCGCGGACAGAAGGATGACCGGGATCGTGCGCGTCCGCTCATCTCGGCGTAGCGCGCGCAGGAGCGCGAGCCCGTCCATTGCCGGCATCATTACGTCGGAGAGGACCAGATCGGGGGGATGCGCCTCGGCCTGTGCGAGCGCCTGCACACCATCGCCGGCTGTCTCCACCGTCCAGCGCGCAGACAAGAGCTTCTCGAGGTAGCCGCGCATGTCGGCGTTGTCGTCGACGACGAGAATCCGCGCGCCGGGCTCCACCGACGGTGCGTGTGTCATCGCGGGCGCTGGCGGCGGCAGTGCGGGGGCGGGGGCCGGAGCGCCGCTCCACTGCACCGACTCGGCGAGGAACGCCTCCGCGCCGATTCCGGTGGGCGCGAGCGTACACGTTTTTTTGCCGATCCGATCTTTGGGCAGGTGCGCCGACCCGCTCGGCACCGTGACCGAAAACGTTGTGCCGGCGCCGAGCGTACTCGCGACCTCGATCTTCCCGCCGTGGAGTGCGATCAGCTCCTTGACCAGGGCGAGCCCGATACCGCTGCCTTCATTGCTGCGGCCATGGGCGCCGTCGACCTGATGGAAACGCTCGAAAATCCGCGGCTGCTCCTCGCTCGGAATGCCGGTGCCCGTGTCCTCCACGCGCAGCTCGACGCCGTGACCAGTCCAACCGAGCGCGATTCGAATCGTGCCCTGAAAGGTGAACTTGAACGCGTTCGAAAGCAGATTGAGGACGATTTTCTCCCACATCGCGGGATCGACATAGACTGGCTCCGGCAGTTCATCGCAATCTACGAGCAGCTTTAGGCCGGCGTTCTCGATGGCAGCCTGGAAGCTGCTCGCGAGATTGACCGTCAGCGCGCACAGATCGGTCGGTACGAACGACGCCTGCGCGCGCCCGGCCTCCATGCGCGCGAAGTCGAGGAGCGTATTGACCAGCTTTTGCAGACGCAGACCGTTGCGCCGCACCAATTCCTGACGCTCGCGTTGCTCGGGCGGCAGAGGGTGCGCGGTGTCCGCGAGCCCATCGTCAACTGGGCCGAGCATGAGCGTCAGCGGCGTGCGGAATTCGTGGCTGATATTGGCGAAAAATGTCGTCTTGGCGCGGTCGAGCTCGGCGAGCGCCTCGGCGCGTCGACGCTCTTCCTCGTATGCGCGCGAGTTGGCGACAGCCGCTCCAATGTGATCCGCGACCAGTCGCAAGAAGTCGCGATAGGCGTCGTTCAGCGCGTGACGCGGATTGACTCCAACCACCAAAATGCCATATGCGCTTCCGCCACGAGTGCGTGCGATCGGCAATGCGACTGCTGTCTTTACCGGTTCGGGCCATTTCTTGCCGACCAATTCGCCGAACCGCGCACTGACATCCCGGACGACAATTCCACGGCTGGTGTCGAGAGCCTCCCTCCACGGCCAGCTCTCAGCCGACCGAATGGACGCGAGCGTGGTGGGTTGCAACGCATGTCCCCACGCATCAGGGGTCGAACCGACCAGAAGCGGAGTGGAGAGAGGATCGCTCATCGCAAACAGGAGCGCGAACGGTACGTCGCAATCGTTCTGCGCCAGGGGCTCGAGAGCCTCCCGCCAGGCTTGAGACTCCGTCGTCGCGCCGGCCGCATGCGCTGCCAGATCGCGTAGCGTAAGCAGTCGCCGTTCCTGAAGCACGCGCATCGTCGTTTCGGTGACCGCGGTAAAGATGCCGCCGATGCCGCCGGTTTCGTCACGCACCGGGCTGTAGGAGAACGTGAAGTAGCACTCCTCGACATATCCATGTCGTGCCAGTGGCAGCATCTGATCCTCGGACCAGGTGGAGTCACCGCGGGCGATGACGCCGTCGAGCATCGGTCCGATGATGTTCCAGATCTCGGACCAGCACTCCCGGCCCGGTTGCCCAAGAGCGCGTGGATGCTTCGCGCCGAGCATCGGGATATAGGCGTCGTTGTAGAGCATGACCATCTCGGGCCCCCACCACACGAGGATCGGGAATCGCGAGCTCAGGCACGTGCTCAGGGTCGTACGCAAGCTCTGTGGCCAGGTCTCGACGGCGCCGAGCGGGGTGTGCGCCCAATTGGTAGCGCGCACGAGCGTCCCCATTTCGCCACCGCCAGAGAACAGGCGGTCGACAGTGCTGCCCGTTTCGGTGGGAGTGCTGGACTCAGGGCTCATATTGGCTCTCCGCAATTGCCCCCTCGACCGCTCCTCGTAAAGCCGTTCAAAGAGGCATCTCGCCCGTAGGAGAACATCCGAAGGCTCGGCCCGCGGGGCTTGGCCGGCTGAGTGTTCGCGGATCCGCGTATCAGAAGCAACCGATCGTGCCCGTCGTGGCGTTGAATTAGCGCCTTCGCTCGAATTCAGCAAGGGGAACCTACAGCGTTTTCGGGTCGCTGAACCGCAAGGTGTGCGGTTGCGAGCCACTTGAGGCGTTTGCCCCCCGGTCGCGTGCGCCTGAAGTAATGAAATTTACTATAGTGAACGTCGTAATTCTCGGATCGGTGCCGAAGCGAAGCGTGGAAAAAGCCCCGGCCCACTCCATGGAGTTCCCGGACTCGCGTATCGTTCTCGAACATCTCGCTGCTCACCACGCGCCCGCCATCGTCGGAGGAGCCGATTCCATGTCAATCAGATCGCCCCCGAAGGTCCCAGGTGTTCGAGCCGTCGACGGTGGGCTGAGACATGTCCGGTTCCTCGCCGACGTAGCGACACGACCACTCGAGCTTCCCGTCGCAGAAGCAGTTCCAACCTTCAGGAGGTGGGTGGCCGCACTCCGCTCCGGCCGTGCAAGGACCGCTCGGGGTGGGCTCGGGGGGCATGATGGTGTCGCAATACGGGGGGTATAGATCGACGGCGGCGTCGCGCGAGCCACCCGAAGCGGAGCAACAGACCGATCCAACCAAGACGAAAAGTGTTAGCGCGATTCGCCCTCGCCTCGCTCGCGCGGCTGAGCCGGATACGGCGATGCCGGATTCTAAAATTCGAGGGGCGGCTCCACTCGGAATCCAGTGTGGCATCGCGAAATCATACACTCCGTCAAAGGCGACGTATCAGCCAGACATCCGAAGGGGCTGCGCTCGCGCAAGCAGATTGAAGCCGAGCTGGAACATCATGCCGACGCGAGGGAGCCGCCGGTTGGCGCCTCAATCAAGGACGCAAGAGCGCCTTGATCGCGCGGCGCTCGTCCATCGCGCGATAGCCTTCGGCGACCTCGGTGAGCGGCAGCGTCAAGTCGAAGACCTTGCCGGGGTTGATCTTCCGATCCCACACCAGCTCGATCAGCTTCGGCAGAAAACGGCGCACCGGCGCCGGACCGCCGTGGAGGTGAACGAGTCGAAAGAAC
>JANWLJ010000168.1 GCA_025450955.1 Polyangium sp. (in: bacteria)
GACTGCCGGGGAACACCTCGGAGCCGGACTTCTGGATCTCGGCGTGGGCGGGCAGCGCGAAGACGAGCACCAGCGCGGCGGTGATGACGGCGAGCATACGATTCAGGTTTCGAATCACGGAGGCCTCCTGTGCGCAGCGGCGCACGCGACTATCTCAAGCGTCTGACGACCCCGCAAGTGAGGTGCGCGGCGCGGTGATCCCGAATCTTAGGCACGTGGGCGCGCGCTCGCAAATTTCCGCTATGCTTGCGGCGCATGGGTGCGGCTCCGGCGACCACGGTGTTGCGCGTCGGCGATCGGCCGGTCGCCATCGAGGTGCGCGGCTTTCAGCTCGAGGTGATCGACGGGCCCGACGCCGGGCTCATCGGGCGGCCGACCCGCCGCGGGTTCGTGGTCGGCACCCATCCGCCGAGCGATCTGGTGCTGCGCGATCCCGAGGTGTCGCGGCAGCATTTGCGAATCGACGCCGAGCGCGAGTGGATCTTGCGCGATCTCGGCTCCACCAACGGCACGCGGGTCGGCGGGGTTCGGGTGCGCGAGGCGATCCTCGACGACGGCGCGCTCCTCGAGTGCGGCGCGAGCCGGCTGCGCTTCTCCTTCACCGAGGCGCCGATGCGGATCGAGCTCGCGCCCGAAGACGGTTTCGAAGGGCTGGTCGGCCGCTCGGTGGCGATGCGCGAGCTGTTCGCGCTGCTGGCGCGGGTGGCGCCGACCGATGCGCCGGTCCTCATCGAAGGCGAGACCGGCACCGGCAAAGAGCGGGTGGCGCGCGCGCTTCACGCCCGCTCGCGGCGGGCGGCGCGGCCGTTCGTGGTGTTCGATTGCGGCGCGGTGGCGCCGACGCTCATCGAGTCGGAGCTGTTCGGGCACGAAAAGGGCGCGTTCACCGGCGCGACCGATCGCCGCGCCGGGGTCTTCGAGCGCGCGGCCGGCGGGACCGTGCTCCTCGACGAGCTGGGGGAGCTCGCGCTCGAGCTGCAGCCCAAGCTCCTGCGGGTGCTCGAGTCCGGCGAGGTGTGGCGGGTGGGCGCCGAGCGCGCGACCCCGATCGACGCGCGGGTGCTGGCGGCGACCCACCGCGACCTGGCGGCGCGGATCGGCGAGGAGCGCTTCCGCGAAGATCTCTATTATCGCCTGGCGGTGGTCGCGATTCGGGTGCCGCCCTTGCGCGAGCGGCGCGACGACATTCCGCTTTTGGCCGCGCGGTTCGCCCGCGATCGCCTGTTTCCCGACGGCGGAGGCGGTGCGGGCCCGGGATGGGAGACGATTTTCGAGTTCATGAAGGCGCACGACTGGCCGGGCAACGTTCGCGAGCTGCGCAACGTGGTCGAGCGCGCGGTGATCATGGCCGATCCCAAGCTGCTGTCCGCCGATCCGCTCGATGCGTTCGCCGAGCTGCGCCGCCGCGCCGAGCCGGCGATGCGGCGCCGCGTCTCGCTCCGGGCGGCGCGCGATCAGACCGAGCGCGAGTATCTCGAAGATCTGCTGCGCTCCACCGACGGCGATCTCGACGAGGCCGCGCGGATCGCCGAGGTCCACCGGAAGTCGCTCGAGCGGCTCCTCCGCGAGCACAGCCTCAAGCGCCGCTGATGGCCCGCGCGTTTATCAAAAAAGATCGTCGCTGCGAGCGGAAATGCAGAACGTCGCTAGAGCGCGAGCAGCCGCTTGCGGGTGAGTGAGAGGAACGCGGGATCGGTGTCGATGCCGACGTAGCGACGACCGGCTGAAAGCGCGGCCAGCCCGGTGGTGCCCGAGCCGTTGAAGGGATCGAGCACCAGCTCGCCCGGGCTCGAGCCGGCCCGCACGATCCGGTCGAGCAGCGCGAGCGGCTTCTGGGTCGGGTGGCGGCCGGCGCGCTTTTCGCTCTTGGGCGGCGTCGGCAGCGACCAGACCACCTGATCTCCGTCGGGCTCGGGGATCGCCCACAGGTCGCGCATCTGTTTGCCGCCGTTGTCCGCTTTCATCTCTCGATAGTGAAACGTGTGCGGCAGCGGACGCACGCGCGTCGGCGAGGCCCACAAGACGATCTCGGTCGAATGGGTGAAAAAGCGGCACGCCAGGTTCGGGCTCGCGTTCGGCTTGAACCAGGTGATGGTGTTGAGCAGGTGAAAGCCGAGCGACTGCATCGCGAAGCCGATCGAAAAGATCACGTGCTGGGTTCCGGAGACCCAGATCGTCCCCGACGGGCGGAGCACCCGCTGGCAGGCTTTGAGCCAGCGCACGTTCCATTCGTGATCGGCGGCCAACCCGCCCGAGGCGTCCCAGCGTCCCTTGTCGACCGCGACCCGCCGCCCCGAGGCGCAGGTGGTGCCGCCGTTCGAAAGCAGATACGGCGGATCGGCGAAGATCAGATCGACCGACGCCGCGGGCGCCGCATCGAGCACCGTCAGGCAGTCGCCCTGCACCAGCCGGCAGTCGGCGGTTCGGTGCCGCACCTCGGCGCGTTCATCGAGAGCCCTGAACAGATCCGGTTCGAGGTGCGACGTGCGCGCCGATCGGTTTGTAGGACCCCCTTCGGGGGTCGACAAGCCCGACCCATTCTTGAGCGCAACCCCTGCGGGCTTGCTCATGTTGCCAGCCTACCGGGCGATCGAGATCGCGCAACTTTCTGTAGACGTTATCCGGTAGGTGCCGACTGCGCCTTGAAGGCGCGCACCCGCGAGCGGATGAACCAGATTGCGCCGACCACGATCAGGATCGCGAGCACGAAGTCGAAGCGGTGGAAGTAGGGCTTGAGCCCCTCCCAGTTCTCGCCCAGCTTGGCGCCGGCGTAGGCGAGCGCGAGGCACCACGGCAAAGAGCCGAGGAAGGTGTACAGGTGAAAGCGCACCTGGTTCATGCGCGCGATCCCGGCCGGCAGGGCGATGAAGGTTCGCACCACCGGCAGAAGACGCGCGACGAACACCATCACCGAGCCGCGCTTCTCGAACCAGCGATCCACCCGCTCGAGCTCGTGCGGGGTGACGAAGAACCGCACCCAACGCACCCGCTCGAGAAACGGCCGCCCCAGCCTCGCGCCGACGAAGTAGGCGACCGCCGAGCCGAGGTTGCAGCCGAGCGCGCCGAACAGCCCGACCCACCACAGGTTGAGCGGCGCGGCGGCGCCGGCGGCGGCGGCGATCGACGCGACCGTCACCGCTCCGGCGAACGGCATCACGATCTCCGACGGCAGCGGGATGCACGCCGACTCGATCGCCATCAGCAGAAGGACGCCGCGATACCCCATCACCGAGATCACGTGGGTGATGAAGTGGCTGAGCAGCTCGAGGACGTGTGCGATCACCAGATTCGCTCCCGCAGAATTGCGAAGAGGGATAGCAGGCAACGCCCTCGAATTCAATCGCCCCGCCCCGCATCACTTGCTCAGCACGCCGACGGCGATCCAGGCCGCGCGCACGGTGTCTTCATCGGCGCCGAGGTCGTGCGCCGCCGAGAGGGTGGCGTCGGCCGCGTCGCGGAAGGTGGCGCGCGAGGTGAGATAGCGGGTGAGCGCGCGATACCAGATGCGCGCGGTCATCGCGGCGCCGAGGCCGCGCCCGAACGAGCCGCCTTCGCTCATCAGATAGCCGGCGTGAGAGACGATGGTGGAGTTGAAGTGAACGCCACCCTGATCGTCGGTGGTCTCGGAGTACTCGGACATATCGGCCGGGGCTTCGGTTGAATGCGGATCGGCGAGGTCGCGCATAGCCATTAGCAAGCCGTTCGAGCCCTGGTAGATGGTCTCGCCCATCTGCCAGTCGCCTTTGCGCCCGCTGGCCTGACTGACGAAGCAGCCGAACAGATCGGAGATCGCTTCGTTGAGCGCGCCGCTCTGACCTTCGTACACCAGCTTGGCGGTGTTGAAGGTGATCCCGTGGGTGTACTCGTGCGCCACCACGTCGAGCGCGGCCGCCGTCGGCAAGAGGGTCGCGCCGTCGCCGTCGCCGAACACCAAATGGCTGCCGTCGCAGAACGCGTTGTCGTAGTCCTGGCCGTAGTGGACCACCGCGTGAATGCCGGTGCCCTTGCCATCCCAGCCGGCCCGCTTGTGGGTCTTGAGATAGTAGTCGTAGGTGGTGGCGATGTTGGCGTGCGCGTCGACGGCGGCGCCGGCAGCGGTGCCGGTCTCGTCCCAATGATCGGGATCGGTGCTGTGCACCTCGCTGCCGGGCAGGCGGGTGCGGCCGCTGTCCGAATAGGTCTTCTGCCCGCCGCGGCTGGCGTCCTCGAGATAAAACGAGCTCTTCTTTTGAGTGATGGTGAGCTTCCGGGTGTCGCCGAACACCCCGACCCCGCTGCCTTCGAGCGTGTCGATCATGTCGTCGTGGTGCAGGACACTGCCGTCGACCGCGTCCACCAGGGTCTCGAGATCGAGCGGGGGCGAGGCGCCCTCGAGCTCGGTCTCGACGCGCCAGGCGTAGCGGCCCTCGGTCGGCGTGATCGGATAGATCATCAGGTCCGGCACCCGGGTGACGAACAGCGACGAGTCGACGTCGGGGCGGAGCGTGCGCGCGTCGAGGGCGGCGGCCACCCGCGCCTGATCGGCGGTGAGCGTCGGGGCGAGCGGCGGCGTCGCGACCGGCAGGTACCGGCCGTTGACCTGCACCAGCGCGCCGTCTTGATCGAAGTGCACCATCAGATCGCCGCCCCAGACCGGCACCTTGTCGTGCTTCTGGCTGAAGCGCGCGTGGGTCATCCCGAGATCGTCGGTCTCGGCGCCCTCCGACGAGAGCGCGTCGTCGGGAGAGATCTGAAACAGCGCGTGATAGTGGGTGAGAAAGGCTTCACCCGCACGCAGCGCGTCGGCGGGGGTGACCGCCATCGGCGCGGTGCGCCCTGCGAGGTACGCGGGAATGTGCACGTCCGAGTGATAGCGGACCTTCCAGGTCACGCCGGTGTCCTCATCGAGCTGCTGCAAGGGATCGAGGGCGCTGCCGCCGTCGCCGGTAGGATCGAGAGCGCCGCCCGCGCGGCAAGCGACGAGCGGGACGAGAAAGACAAGCGGCAGAACGCGAGCGAGGGAACGAAGCATGGGCGCCTCCTGGTTGCGAGCGCCGGCCGCCAGAGCACGCCGCGTGCCCGAATTCGCCGCGCGACTTTTCGCGGAGTTGCCGCCGGTACGGGCGGCGATCGCGTCCGAACCGCGGCCGCGCGTCCGGCTGCCGGCTTTGAAGGCGCGAACGCCGGCGACGGACGCCGCGATGAAAGCCGAGATCGCGCCGGCCGCGAGCTGGCACCGATGCTGCTTTGGCTCCCTTCGGAGGTGTGCTCGATGCGAGTGGTCTATGAGGAGGCGCTGAGCGGTCGCTCGGTGATCGATTCGACCGGGCGATTGATCGGAGAGGTAGATGCGCTGGTGCTCGATCCGGAAGCCTGGCGCGTGGTCGCGCTGCGGGTGAAGCTGCACAAAGACGTCACCGAGGAGCTCGGGGTCTCGCACGGGGCGTTTCGCGCCGCGCGCCTCGACGTGCCGTGCGAGTTCATCCAGGACCTGAGCGACACCCTGGTCCTCAAGGGGCCGGTGAGCGGGCTGCAGACGCTGGCGGCCGAACAGCCGTCGCCCACCCAGCACTGAGGCTGCGGGCGCTCGCCCGGAAGCGATGAGAGGTGCCCGCCTCCTCGAAGAAGGCGCTGCTCGGAGCGGTGGCCGCCAACCTCGCCGTCGCCGCGACCAAGTTCCTGGTCGGGTTCATCACCCACAGCACGGTCATGTTCGCCGAGGGAATCCACTCGCTGGTCGACAGCGGCAACTCGGGCCTGATGCTGTTCGGCGGTTGGCGCAGCCGCCGCCCCGCCGACGACGCGCACCCGTTCGGCTACGGGATGGAGCTGTACTTCTGGAGCTTCGTGGTGGCGATGGTGGTGTTCGGCGGCGGCGGTGGGCTCTCGATCTATGAAGGCGTGCTGTCGCTCCTTCACCCGCGCGTGATGACCGAGCTGTGGCCCAACTACGTGGTCCTCGGGGCGGCGGCGATCTTCGAAGGCGTCTCGCTGGTGATCGGGCTGCGCGAGTTCGGAATTTATCGACGCGAGCGGCGCTTCTCCGGGTCGGCCTACGGCGCGATCCGGGCGAGCAAGAATCCGGCGATCTTCGTCACCGTGCTCGAGGACACCGCGGCGCTGATCGGGCTCGCGATTGCCGCGCTCGGGGTCACCCTGAGCCA
>JANWLJ010000169.1 GCA_025450955.1 Polyangium sp. (in: bacteria)
GGCTGCCACCGCGATCCGGCTTCGCGGCTGCGCCCGCCCGACCAGGTGACCTCGATGACGTGGAAGCCGACGCCCGCGTGGCGCGCGCAGGCGAAGAAGGTGGCGGCGGGGCTCGACCGCAAGCTGCTCACCAGCTGCACCGCCTGTCACCGATAGGAGCGATGTTTGGACGAGCTCGTTCAGATCCGATCGCGTTCGAGACAGCGGGCCTGGCGCGGCCTGTCCGAGCTCATCGCCGCTCACGAGGATCGCCCGGAGTTTCCGCCGGGCGCCGACGAGCCGCCGGGCGCGCTCTCGCGCCGGATGTTCTTAAAGCTCCTCGGCGCGACCGCGGCGCTCACCGGGCTCGACGGGTGCCAGCGCAATCTGCCGTCGAAGATCCTGCCCTACAGCGCGCAGCCGCCCGAGGTGATTCCGGGCGTGGCGACCTATTACGCGACCTCGATGGTGCTCGACGGCTACGCCACCGGTCTCCTCGTCGAGAGCCACGAAGGGCGGCCGACCAAGATCGAGGGCAATCCGGATCATCCCGCCAGCCTCGGGGCGAGCGGCCTTTACGAGCAGGCGTCGGTGCTGCAGCTCTACGATCCCGAGCGCGCGCGGCGGCTCCTTTTTCACGGCAACGCGACCACCTGGGAGTCGGTGCTCCAGCACCTTCGCGCGCCGCGCACCGACAACGGAGCGGGGCTGCGGCTCCTCCTCGAGCCGACCTCCTCGCCGCTCGTTCACGCGCAGATCGCGCGGGTGCGCGCGCGCTATCCCGAGGCGCGGGTCTGCTTCTACGCCCCGGGCGCCTACGGCGACGGGGTGCTCGGCGCGAACGTCGCGTTCGGCCGTCCGCTTCAGCCGCAGTACGACTTCTCGCGCGCCGAGGTGATCGTCTCGCTCGACGCCGACTTCCTCGGCTCGATGCCGTTTCGGCTGCGCTACGCGCACGACTTCGCCGCCCGCCGCCGGATCGCCAAGCCGGGCGACGCGATGAATCGGCTCTATGTGATCGAGAGCCTGCCGAGCGTGACCGGCGGGATGGCCGATCATCGCCGGCGCCGGCGTTCGAGCGAGGTCGCCGATCTGGCGGGCGCGATCGCCTCGCGCCTGTCGAAGCTGCCGGCCGGAGTGCGCGACGTGGTGGCCCCGCTCGACGGAGACGACAAGGAGTGGGCGGCCACGGTGGCGCGCGATCTCGAACGCCGCCCGCCCGGCTCGACGATCGTGATCGCCGGCGATCGCCAGCCGCCCGAGCTGCGCGCGATCACCCTCGCGATGAACGAGGCGCTCGGAAATCTGGGCAAGACGGTCCGGCTCACCGAGCCGGTGCTCCCGCTCGCCACCGGTGAGGACTACCTCGAAGATCTGACGACGCTGACCGGCGAGATGCGCGCCGGCAAGGTCGACACGCTCTACATCCTCGAAGGCGATCCGGTCTACAACGCGCCCGCCGATCTCGACTTCGTCGGCGCGCTGTCGCACGTCACCGACTCGCTTCACCTCGGGCTCTACGAGGACGCCACCAGCGGCAACTGCGCCTGGTTCGCGCCGGGCGCGCACTATCTCGAGAGCTGGGGCGACGGCCTCGCCTACGACGGCACGCGCTCGCTCATCCAGCCGCTCATCCGTCCGATCTTCGAAGGCCGCTCGGTGGCCGAGATCCTGGCGACGGTGGCCGGCGACCTCGCGCCCGACGGGCACCAGCTCCTCATCGACGGCTGGAAGAAAGAGGGCGGCGATCAACTCTCGTTCGATCGCGCGCTCAAGCGCGGCGTGGTGCCGGACAGCGCGGCCAAAGAGGTGACCGCCGCGGTCGACGCCGCTCGGGTCGCCGCCGCGGCCAAAACGATGGCGCGTCCGACCCGTCCGATTCACGGCATCGAGCTCGGATTTTATCGCTCACCGACGGTGCACGACGGCCGCTTCACCAACAATCCGTGGCTGCTCGAGCAGCCCCATCCGATCACCAAGCTCACCTGGGACAACGCCGCGCTGATGAGCCCGGCGACCGCGAAGCAGCTCGGCGTTGCGGATGAGCAGCTCGTCGAGGTCGCCTGGCAAGGCCGCAAGCTGCGCCTGCCGGTCTTGGTAGTGCCCGGCCACGCCGACCAGGCGGTCTCGCTCGAGCTCGGCTATGGCCAGCGCGCCGAGGCCACCTTCCGCGACGCGGTCGGCGTCGACGTCTATCCGCTGCGCACCTCGAAGAGCATGGCGATCGCCGAGGGCGCGAGCGTGACCCGCGTCCATGGCCGCTATGAGCTCGCGCGCACCCAGCTTCACTGGCACATGGGCGAGGCGCCGATCGCGATGCGCTCCACGCTCGCCGAGTACCGGCGCGATCCCGGCTTCACCGCCGAGGAGAAGGGGCCGGTCGCGTCCTTGATGACGCCGGTGCCCTACACCGGGCTTCAGTGGGCGATGTCGATCGATCTCTCGATCTGCACCGGCTGCTCGGCGTGCGAGCTCGCCTGTCAGGCGGAGAACAACGTGCTGGTGGTCGGCAAAGAGGGCGTGACCAAGAGCCGCGAGATGCACTGGCTGCGGATCGACAGCTACTACTCGGGCCCGCCCGAGTCGCCCAAGGTCGTGCACCAGCCGATGCTCTGCCAGCACTGCGAGATGGCGCCGTGCGAGTACGTCTGTCCGGTCAACGCCACCGTCCACTCCGAAGACGGGCTTAACGAGATGGTCTACAACCGCTGCGTCGGCACGCGGTTCTGCTCGAACAACTGCCCGTACAAGGTGCGCCGCTTCAACTGGTTCAACTGGACTGGTCGCGAGGCCTACAACCAGGGAATGCTCCAGCTCCAGCACAACCCCGACGTGACGGTGCGCGATCGCGGGGTGATGGAGAAGTGCAGCTACTGCGTGCAGCGCATTCGCCGCGTCGAGATCGACGCCACGCTCGAGAACCGTCAGGTGCGGCCGGGCGAGGTGGTCACCGCCTGCCAGCAGGCCTGCCCGACCGGCGCCATCCAGTTCGGCTCGCTCTCGCACAAAGACACCGAGATGGTGCGCCGCCGCAATGAGCCGCGCAGCTACCAGGTGCTGCACGACACCGGCACCAAACCGCGCACGATGTATCTCGCGCGCATCGACAACCCGAATCCCGAGCTCGCCGGAGAGCACGAATGAGCGGACCCGCCGAGCCGGTGTTCATCGGGCGTCCCGGCGACGCCGAGCTCACCGATCAGCTCCTGTCGCCGATCTGGCTGCCCAAGCGCAAGAGCTGGCCGCTGCTCATGACGCTGCTCGGCTGCGGCAGCCTGATGTTCTTCTCGCTGATGATCTGGACCTTCTGGACCGGCATCGGCCTTTGGGGCAACAACATCCCGGCCGCCTGGGCGTTCGCGATCGTCAACTTCGTCTGGTGGATCGGGATCGGCCACGCCGGCACGTTCATCTCGGCGATCCTCCTGCTCTTCGAGCAGCGCTGGCGCACCTCGATCAATCGCTTCGCCGAGGCGATGACCCTGTTCGCGGTGATTCAGGCCGGCCTGTTTCCGCTGCTCCACCTCGGGCGCGCCTGGTTCGCCTATTGGCTCATTCCCTATCCGGCGACGATGAAGGTCTGGCCGAACTTCAAGAGCGCGCTGCCGTGGGACGCGGCGGCGGTGGCGACCTACTTCACCGTGTCGCTCCTGTTTTGGTACCTCGGCCTGGTCCCCGACTTCGCGACGCTGCGCGATCGCGCGCCCAAGCGCCGGCAGCGGATCGTCTACGGCATCCTCTCGCTCGGCTGGCGCGGCTCGGCGCAGCACATGCGCCACTACCGGGTCGCCTACGGCCTGCTCGCCGGCATCGCCACGCCGCTCGTGCTCTCGGTCCACAGCGTGGTGTCGTGCGACTTCGCGATCACCATCCTGCCCGGCTGGCACTCGACGATCTTCCCGCCGTACTTCGTCGCCGGCGCGATCTTCTCCGGCTTCGCGATGGTGGTGACGCTGCTGGTTCCGGCGCGCCGCATCTTCGGGCTCGAGAACGTGATCACCAAGCGGCACCTCGACAACCTCTGCAAGATGATCATGGTCACCGGCTGGATCGTCCTCTACTCGTACGTCTGCGAGTTCTTCCTCGGCTGGTACTCCGGCGAGCCCGCCGAGATGCACACCATGCTGCACGGCCTGACCGAGGGGCCGAACTGTTGGGCCTTCTGGACCACCATCTTCTGTAACTGCGTGGTGCCGCAGTTCTACTGGTCCAAGTGGTGCCGCGTCACACCCATCGCGGCGTGGTGCCTTTCGATCTTCATCAACATCGGCATGTGGGCCGAGCGCTTCTCGATCATCGTGCTCTCGCTGCAGCAGGACTACCTGCCTTCGTCGTGGCACGCGTATCACCCGAGCCCGGTCGACTGGGGGCTGCTCCTCGGATCGATGTGCTTCTTCCTCTTCTTGTTCGTGCTGTTTCTTCGCTACATCCCGTTCGTGCCGCTCTGGGAGCTCAAGGAGCTCAAGCGAAAGCTGCTCAAGGAGGAGGGCTGATGCGTGGCGGGCTGGTCGCCGAGTTCGAGACCGGGGACGCGCTCCTGGCCGCGATCGATTGGCTGCGCGCCGCCGGCTATCAGCGGCTCGACGCGTTCACCCCGACGCCGCTGCACCACCTCGAGGAGAAGCTCGGGATCGAGCGCTCGTGGCTGAACTGGCTCATCTTCCCGATCGGGATGGGCGGCGCGGGCTTTGCCTTCTTCTTTCAGTGGTATTGCAACGCCTACAGCTATCCGATCAACGTCGGCGGGCGGCCGCCGTTCGCGATCCCCGCGTTCATTCCGATCACATTTGAAACCGGGATTCTGTTTACTGGAATCTCCGCTTTCGTCCTCCTGTTCTGGGTCTGCCGCATGCCGTCGCTCACCCATCCGCTGTTCGAGGTGGAGGGGTTCGAGCGCGCCACCATCGATCGGTTCTGGGTCGGCGTGAGCGCGACCGATCCCAAGTTCGACCTCGCCCGCACCTCGCACGAGCTGGCCGAGCTCGGCGCCGGAAAAATCGCGCCGGTCGGCGCGATCACCGACGAGGAGACGACCTCGTGAGGCCGCAGGCGGTAGCGCTCTTGTGGCTCTGCGTCGCCGCGCTCCTCGGCGGCTGCGAAGGGGTGATCCCGCAGCTCGATCTCGAGCGGATGAAGCACCAACATCATTATCTGCCCTACGAAGCGGCGCCGTACTTCGCCGACGGGCGCGCGATGCGGCCGCCGCCGCTCGACGTGGTTGCGAGGGACGCGGTGCTCGGCCAGCCGGGCCTGACCCGCGGCGTGGAGAACGGAACCTACGTGAGCGCCGTGCCGCTCCCGGTCAGTCGCGCGCTCCTCGAGCGCGGGCGCGATCGCTTCGAGATCTACTGCGCCACCTGCCACGGCATGCGCGGCGACGGTCAGTCCGAGGTCGCCTCGGAGATGGAGCTGCGCCATCCGCCGTCTTTGATCGCGCCACCGATCTCGGGCTACGCGCCGGGCCGGATCTTCAGCGTCGCCTCGGACGGCTATGGCCTGATGCCGAGCTACGCCCGCGCGATGTCGGTCGAGGATCGCTGGGCGGTGGTCTCGTTCGTGCGCGCGCTTCAGCTCAGCCAGTCGGTCGCGCTCACCGACTTGCCGCCCGCGCTGCGCCAAAAAGCCGAGGAGGCGCTCAAATGACGCCCACCACCTCCGTCGAGCGCAGCCGGGACGCGCAGCCGTTTGTGGCCCGTCCGCGGGCGCTCCTCGCCTGGTTCGGCGGCGGCCTGATCGGCTGGGCGCTCCTCATCGTCGGCTTCGTCCACGATCCGGCGCAGACCTTCAACTCGTATCTCAGCGCCTACGCCTGCGCGCTCAGCCTCGCGATCGGGATGCAGATCTTCGTGATGAGCGTCAACGCGATGGACGCGACCTGGCCGGTGGCGATCCGCCGCGTCGCCGAAGCCGCGACCGGCACCTTTCCGCTGCTCGCGCTCCTGTTCATTCCGATCTTCTTCGGGCTGCGCTTTCTCTATCCGTGGATGCGCCCCGAGAGCATCACCGATCTTCACGTGCGCTCGCTGCTCCTTCACAAGCGCGCCTATTTCAATTGGCCGTTCTTCATCGGCCGCGCGATCGTCTATTTCCTCCTGTTCGTCGGCTTCGATTCGCTGCTCCGTCGCTGGTCGTTCGGGATGGATCGCCCGGGCGCGCCCGATCGCAAAGGGCCGGCCAAGGTGATGAGCTGCGTCGCGCTGCCGGCGGTCGGGCTCGCCGCGTCCTTCGCCGCGTTCGATTGGATGATGGCACGGTCGCCCGACTGGTACTCGACGATGTACGGCCTGTATGACCTCTCGGGCGGGTTCATCGGCTCGATGGCGCTCTTGGTGGTGCTGGTGGTGTTCGTGCAGCGCCGGGGATTTTTGGCCGAGGTCGGCACCTCGCACTTCTACGGTCTCGGCCGCACGCTGTTCGCGTTTCTCATCTTCTGGGCCTATATCGCCTTCTTCCAGTTTCTCTTGATCTGGATCGGCAACAAGCCGCTCGAGGCGCGCTGGTACGTCGA
>JANWLJ010000170.1 GCA_025450955.1 Polyangium sp. (in: bacteria)
CGGCGACGAGGTGGTGCGGCTGCCCGGCAAGATCACCTTCACCGCTCGGCCCGGCGACGTGCTCACCATCGCCACGCCCGGCGGCGGCGGCTTCGGCGATCCGATCAAGAAAAAGTTCTGGGCGAGCGTGCTGTCGGGCGAGCCGATCAAGCTCGAGTAGCCGCGACTATGGCGCGGTCTCGCTCTCCGGCGGCGACGGGGGCGGCTCGAGCGGAAGCCAGATGAGAAACTGCGCGCCCGGCTTCGCCGGATCCGGCGGCTCGAGCTCGATGCGCCCGCCGTGCGAGCGGACGATCCGCTGCGAGATCGCCAGCCCGAGCCCGGTCCCCTCGCCCACCTCTTTGGTGGTGAAGAACGGATCGAAGATCTGTCCCGCCAGCTCGGGCGCCACCCCCGGCCCGGTGTCGCGCACCCGAAAGCTCACGCCGCCTTCGAGCGGCGCGGCCTCGAGAAAGATCGCGCCGCCCGGCCCGGCCGCGTGCGCGGCGTTGGTGATGAGGTTCATGAACACCTGCTGGAGCTGCCCGCCGCGGCAGCGCACCTTCGGCAGCGGCTCTAAGTGGGTGTGCACCGTCACCCGATCGCGCAAAAGCGGCTGGAGCAGGTTGAGCGTGGTCTCGAGCCCGGCGAGCAGGTCGGTCTCTTCCACCTTGCCGATCTGCGGCCGCGAAAAGGTCTTGAGCCCGGCGACGATCTGCGCGGTCCGCTCGGCGCCGGCGCGCACGCTCTTGAGCAGGCGCTCCCAATCCTCGAGGATGAAGCGATAGTCGACGGTCTGCTTGTAGACGTCGACGCACACCCGCAGGTCCTCGGACAGATCGAGCGTCTCGTAGAACTTGAGCAGGCCAATCAAGCTGCGAAAATAGTCGGCGAGAAAATCGACGTTGCCGTAGACGAAGTTGATCGGGTTGTTGAGCTCGTGGGCGATCCCGGCGACCAGCCGTCCGAGCGACGACATCTTCTCGTTCAAGACCAGCTGATCCTGCGCGCGCCGGAGCGCCTGGGTGCGCTCGCCGACCATCCGCTCGAGCTCCTCTTTGGCGCCGCGCTCGCGGGCGAGGAGCGAGTGATATTTTCGCTGCACCCGCGACTCGGCGGTGACGTCCCGATAGGTCTCGAGCGTGAGCCCGCCGCCGAGCGGAGTCGAGGTGACGATCAGCGTCAGCTCCTCGCCGTCGCCGCGCAGCGCGTGGACCTCGTGCATGCGCAGCGGGCGCTCGGCCTGCACCGCGCGCCGCATCAGGCACGCCTCGCCGCAGATCTCGAGATTGAACAGGGCGTGACAGGGCGTGCCCGCCTGCGCCAGCTTGGCCACCTCGCGCGGCCGCCGCCCGGTGTACGCGTCGTAGGCGGGGTTGCGGTAGAGCACCCGGTGCTCGCGATCGATGATGATCGCGGCGTCGACCGCGCCCTCGAACACCCGCCGCACGTCCTCGAGGCTGGCGGGCAGCTCGGCGGGCGGCGCCTCCACGCTACGCGCCCTCCTCGGAGAGGAACGACAGGTACCGCTCGGGCAGCTCGTCGAACATCATCACCCCGCCGCAGCGCCCGCAGCGAAACGCCGGCACCATCGCGTGCCACTCGGCGACCCGCGCGGAGTCGCCGCCGCCTTTGCTATGGCGGGCGGGATGGGCGAGCTGATCGCGGAAGTGCTCGTCCACCTCGAGCAGCTTGTACTCGTCGGTGTGGCACACCTCGCAGACGTACGGCGCGAGAAACGAGATCACCCGCGCCCGCCCGCGAAAGTTGTAGATGGTGTTGAGCTGCAGCACCACCGTCGGTGAGCAGCGGGCGAAGCGCAGCGTGGTCACCTCGTCGAGCCCGCGCACGAAGTTGACCCACTCCCGCACGCCGCAGGAGTTGACCCGGGTGATCCCGTCGAGCTCGAGCTCGACGTCACCCGAGAGCTGCCGCTTGAGATCGGAGAAGTCGGCGTTCTCGTCGATCTCGCCGGTCAGCCGCGCCACCATCGTGCCGCCGTGGACCTCGACGCGCCAGCTCAGCGCCTCGCTCGGCCCCCCGGTCGGCGATCCGGCGGCCATCGGCTCACGGGTTCCAGTAGAGGTTCTTCAGATCCGGCTGCGTCGGCTGAAGCTGCGGCGGCACCACGTAGTCGACGTCGCCGAGGCTCACCGTGTCGGGCTCGGCCATGATCGGCCGCTTGGAGCGCGGCGCCATCCGCCCGGCCAGCGCGCGATAGATCCCCGCCTCTCCCGGCTTCCAGCCGTCGATCGCCGCCGAGACGCTGTGGCTGAGCACCGCGTTCTTCACCTTGGAGACGATCTCCGACGAGTGCGCGCTCGGGTTGGTGTCGCAGAAGGCGGCGTTCGGGACCCGTCCGGCGTCGAACACCGCCTTGAGCCCCTTGCCCTCCGACTCGGGCGCGAACACCGCGTCGGCTTTGTGCAGCTTGACCGCGGTGACCGCCGAAGCGACGTCCGGCGCGGTGGTCTTGGAGCCGAAGAACTTCCGCACCTGCAGCTCGCCGTCGAACAGCGCGTTGCCGATGAACTCGTCGTCGCGCCCGCCCGAGTTGGGGATCGCCAGCTTCTTGCCCTCGAGCGACTTCACGTCGGTGGCCCACTGCGAATAGAGCGACCAGCGCGGCTGGGTCTCGCCGGAGGTGGTGGCGATCGCCAGCACCGGATAGGGCGCGCCCTTCGCGGCGAGGAACACGCCGTCGATCACCGCGAAGTCGATCTGCTTGCGCCGGATCGCCGCCTCGAGATCGCCGGCGCGCGCGAACGCCTTGCCCTCGGCGGGCACGCCCGCCACCGAGCTGATCTGCTGCGCCAGCCGCTGGATGAAGTTGAACCGATCGGTGCCCGAGGCGAACGGCGCGTTGGGCGCGAAGATCGCCACCGTCAGCTTCTTCTCGGTCGCGCTCGAAGGCGCGCTCGGCAGCGCGATCGCGCACAGCGCCGCCATCACCATCACCCGCTTCATCAGTTGGCTCCCCACAGGCGCTCCTTGACGTCGATCCACTCTTTGAGCTTGGGCAGGTGCACGCCGCGATCCCACGCCTTGCGATAGTAGGAGAGCGCGGTCTTTCCGTCGCCGTGCCGGTCGGCGAGGATGCCGAGGTTGACCAGCGCCTCGGGCGGCTTGCCGGCGAGGCCGGTCAAGACCTTCTCCGCCTGCGCCGCCTTTCCGAGCATCATGTCGAGCACCGCCAGGTTATGCTCGAGCGCGCGCTTGTCGCCGCGACCGCCGACGCGGCTGGCGCTCTTGAGGGTCGCCTCGGCGCGCCGCTCGTCGCTCTTTTGGTAGAAGTCGTAGCCGAGCAGCTCGAGCGCGGAGCGAGCCAGGAGGTTGATGCTCTCCAGCACCGGCCCGCTCGCGCGCGAGCGAAGCTGCGGAAGCTGCTTGGCCGCCAGCTCCCGCCGCGCCAGATTCTGCGAGTCGCGATAGTTGGTAATCGCCTCGAGGAAGCTCATCCCCACCCGCTCGTAGGCGGGCTTGAGCTTGCAGCCGCCGCTCGCCTTGGCGCGGGCGAGCGCCTCCTCCGCCGTCTGGATCTTGCCGGCGCGATAGGCCGCCTGCCACTGCGCGCAGGTGATCGCGTTCGACTCTTTGGCGGTGAACACGCCCGGGATCGCGGTGGCGTGCTGGATATCGTCGAGCGCGCCGTCGGTCTGCTTGGGATCGCGCATCCGCGAAAGCCCCCGGTGCAAATAGGCGATCCCGAGATTGCGCGCCGCCACCTGCGCGATCGGCGACGAGCCCGCCTCCTTGACCGCCTGCTCGAGGACCGCGACCGCCTGATCGAGCTGTCCCGACTCGCCGTAGAGCGGCCCGAGCTCGGTGTAGACCCCGGCGAGATCGAGCCCGCGGGTGCGCAGCGCGATCCCCGCCGCCTTCTCGTAGGCGAGCTTGGCCTGGTCGCGCTTGCCCTCCCCGACGAGCGCACGCGCGAGCAGCCGGTTGGTGATGAGATCGTTGTTGTTGAGCTTGCGGTTGGCGCGCTCGAGCGGCGCCTGCGCCTCGGCGTAGCGGTGGGCGAGCAAGAGCACCAGCCCGAGGTTGCGGTTGGTCATGATGTCGTCGGGCAAAAGCCGCGAAGCGTCGACGAGGAACGACTGCGCGCGCGGCAGATCGTTCTTGGCGAGCGCGCGCCCGGCGATGCGGTTATCGACCTTGACCAGCTTGCCCTTGGCGCCGGCGTTGTGCGGCTCGAGCGCCACCACCGCCTGCAAGGTCGGCATCGCCTTCTCGTCGTTGCCGTTCAGATAGTAGGCCTGGGCCGCGCACGACAGCGCGCGCGCGTCGTGGACCATCGGCTCGAGCTTCTCGGCCTTGGCGTTCAGCTTCATCTGGTTCTTCTTCGCGCCGTACGCCTCGACCTCGGCGCACAGCACGTCGACGTTCGAGCCGTCGGCCGCCTCGGCCTGCTCGAGCTCGGCGATCGCCGCGTCGTAGTTTCTCAGCTTCACGTCGGTGAGGCCGATCTTGGCGATCACCGTCGGGTTGTTGCGATCGTAGTTGCGCGCCGCCTGAAACGCCCCGAGCGCCTTCGGATACTGCCCCTCGGCGTAAAGCGCCTCGCCGAGCAGCAGGTGGCCCTTGGAGTCGGTCGGGTGGGTGCGGGTGTAGAGCTCCGCCTCCCTCTGCGCGTCGAACGCGCGGTTGTTCTTGAGATAGCAGATGGCGAGGTTGTAGTAGAT
Source organism: Polyangium sp. (in: bacteria) (assembly GCA_025450955.1). Taxonomy (GTDB): domain Bacteria; phylum Myxococcota_A; class Polyangia; order Palsa-1104; family Palsa-1104; genus JANWLJ01. The sequence continues at coordinate 4,665 of JANWLJ010000170.1, forward strand.
GCTCGGCTGCCGGTGCGCCTCGCCGAGGATGCGCTCGAACAGCGTGATCGCCTGGCTGCACGCCTTCGGATCCTCGTCGCGCTTGCCGACGTAGACGGTGCCGAGGAGGAGCTTGGCGGTCATGTCGTTCGGCTTCGAGCGCAGGATGCCCTCGAACTGCCCCTGCGCCGCGTCCCAGTCGTGCATGAGGATGTAATCGGTGCCGAGCTTCTCGTGAACCAGCGCGTCGCTCTCGGCGGCGGCCGGCGGGCGATGCCGGAGATAGAGCTCGAACGCGTTGGCCGCGCGCTTGGGATCGCTCTTGAAGTAGTGCTGCCCGAGCTGAAGCTGGGCGGCGAACGACGAGGGCCGCTTGTCGGCGACGTCGTCGAGGAGCTTGATCGCTTCGGCCGGCGGCGGATTCGCCGAGCGATAGAGCGACAGCCCGAGCTGCTCGCGCACGTCGAGGTTCTGCTGATCCGGGCAGCGCCGCAGCACCGCGACCGCGTCGCCGTACTTCTTGTTGCGGTAGTAGATCGCCGCCAGCTTCCAGTAGGCGTCGGTCAAGGTCGAGTCGGCGCCGATCGCCTCTTTGAACTTCGTCTCGGCGGTCGCGTAGTCATCGGCCTGAAACGCCTTCATCGCGTCGGCGAGCGCCTGCTGGCCGGGCGAATCGCTGCCGGCGCGACCCTGCGCCCGCGCGAACCCCGAAGTGCATAGCAGCGCCGCCGCCGTCGCGGCCACCAACCACCCCTTCGCATTCATGCCGTGATCCTCGCGAACACCATGGTGATGTCGTCTTTGCGCGCGCGCTCGCCGAAGAACTGCCCGGCCGCCGAGACCACGCTCTCGCGCATCGCGATCGGGTCGAGATCGGAGGCGCGGCGGATGGCGGCGCGGAACCGCTTCTCGCCATACTCTTCGCCGCGATCGTTTTCACACTCGACGATTCCGTCGGTGTACCACACCAGCACGTCGCCCGACTGCAGCGGGTGCGTCTTCTCCTGGTAGGTCGACTCCTCGAGATCGCCGAGGCGATTGCCGCGCGACATCAGCACCTGGAAGTCCTGACCCTCGCCGGTGTTGGGCAGCCCGCCGGCGCCGGTCGCGCCCGGCCGGAACAGGTACGGAAAGTTATGGCCGGCGTTGGCGTAGCTGATGATCTTGCGCTTCGGATCGAGGATCGACGCGAAGCAGGTCATCACGAACTTGCGCTTGGCGCTCTCGAAGATCGCGCGGTTCATGACCTCGAGCAGCTTGGTCACCGTCAGCGCCGAGCCCTCGGTGGCGCGCACCACGTCGCAGGCCGCCTTGGCCGCGGCGGTGATCATCGCCGACGGCACGCCGTGGCCGGTCACGTCGCCGATCACCACCAGCACCCGCCCGTCGGGGAGATCGTGCACCGTCCACCAATCGCCGCCGCACTGAGACGCCGGCAAAAAATAGCCGGCCAGATGAATGAAGTCCCGGGTCACCAGATCGGCCGGCGGCACCAGCGTCTCTTGAATCGTGCGCGCGACCTCGAGCTCCTTTTCGAGCGTCGCCTTCTCGGCGGTCTCGCGCATCAAGATGAGTAATCGATCGGCCATGTAGTTGAAGTTCTCGCCGAGCATTCCTATCTCGTCGGCCGACGAGATCTCGACCCGGGTTTCGAGATCGCCGCGCGCGATCTGATCGGCGCGCCACGCCAGCATCTTGAGCGGCCGCGAGATGCGCAGCCCCTGGAAGATCGCCAGCGCGGTCCCGACCAGCACGAAGAACAGCCCGATGAGCGCGGTGCGAATCCACGCCTCCTGGAACGCGCCCTCCTTGTCGGCTTCGATCTTCTTCAGCGTGCTGTCGAGGAGCTTGAGCGAGTAGGCGAGCACCACCGTGCCCATCCGCTGCCCGTCCTGCAAAATCGGCCGGCCGAAGACGTACTCCTTGCCCTTGGGGCCGGTCACCTCTTTGGTGACCTCGGTCTTGGCACCGATCATTTCTTTGCCCGCGGTGTCGGTGACCGGCTTGCCGTTGAGCGCCGGATCGGAGTGCGCGAGCACCACGCCCTCTTTGTCGGCGACCAGCACGTAGTCGACCTCGGGATCGTCTTTGGCGATGTCGGGGACGAAGCCCTGGAGCGTGGTGTAGTCGTTGTTGAGGATCGCGCCGCGGCTCGACTGCACGAGGTCCTTGGTCTGCACCAGGCCGCGCTTCTGCAGCGAGGCCACGAACGAGTCACGCTGGCGCGCGGCCTGCTCGTCGAACACGCGGCCGGTATTTACTACGTTGAGGATTCCGAACAGCGCGACGATGACCAGGATGAGCAGCGTCGACGTCGCGATCATCTTGACGCTGATCGAAGCTCCGCGGCGTTTCTCCATGACCCTTCCCTACCCCCGAATGGAGCACATAGGGCGGCTCCGCAAGTTTGCCTAGTTTACGAGCACTTGCCTGCAAGGTCAATGGCCGATACACTATTTACAATGAGCGCCCTCGAGAACTTTCTCGCGCAGTTCAAGCTCTTCAGCGACGCCATCATCGACAGCTGGTTCATCTGCGATACCGAGCGCAATATCGTCGATTTCAACCGCGCCTTCTTCTCGCTGTTTCCCCGCCAGGTCGCGCGCGGGCTCAAGGGCAAGAAGTGCTACGACCTCCTCGCGCTCAACATCTGCCGCGATCGCTGCATCGCGCAGCAGTGCTGGGGCGACAAAAAGCAGGTGCGCCTCGACGAGATCGACGGCCGCCCGCAGGGCTCCGAGAAGCCGATGCGCTTCATCCTCTCGGCGATCCCGGTGCTCGACGACGCCGGCAACCCGGTCGGCGCGCTCGAGATCCAGCGCGACGTCACCGACGAGGCGGTGGTCCAGGTGAAGTATCAGGAGATGCTCGACACCGAGGCGCAGGAGCGCGAGCGCCTCGCCGGCCAGATCCGCTCCCGCACCAAAGAGCTCCTCGAATCGAACCAGACGCTGCTCCGGGTGCAGAAGGAGCTGCTCGCCTACAAAAAGGGTTTGACGATCTGAATCGATCGACGGTTGGCGGCGGGGGGCGAGCCCCCGCCCTACCACGCGTCCGTTGGTCTTGACGTAGGGCGGGGGCTTGCCCCCCGCCGCTATTAATGAACGCGGCCGCCGAAGAGGACGAAGCCGAGCAGGCCGATCGCGATGAGCAGGATGATGCCGACGAAGATCCAGGCGCCGTTCGATTTGCTCGGCTGAAGCGGGACCGGGTTGGTCTGCGCCCGCCGCGCCTCGAGCTCGGCCAGCGCCGCCTGCGCCGACGAGCGCACGCCCGAGGCCGACGAGCCGCCGCCGAAGCCGTTGATCCCCGAGATCGACGAGAGCGTGCCCGGCGAGGTGCCGCCCGCGCCCACCGCCTTGATGTTCGGCAGAGACGGAATCGAAGGGAGCGACCCGCCCGACGATGAGCCCGCGCCCGACTTCGACGCGCCCGGGTTGGTGTTGCCCGAGCGCGGCCGGATCTTGCGATCTCCGTCGGTGGGCGTGAACTCGTTGATCACGCTGTCGACGCGCGCGTCGGTGACGATCTTCTTGGCGTTGCCGAGGAACGCGAAGTAGGACTCCTCCATGTCGTCGAAGTCCATCGGTCCGTCGCACTCGTCGCAGCGGCACGACGGCGCCTTGAACGGCTGCACCCCGTGCATGTCGCGCGTCTCGACGAGCAGCACCTTTTCCAGATCGCAGTTCGGGCAGAAGTACGGAGCGTAGAAGCTCTTGACCACGCCCTGGCCGGTGAAGTTGTTGACCAGGTTGATCTGCGCGACGATCGCGGGCGAGCACTCGATCAGCACCACCTTGGCGCCGCCCTTCTCCGCCTTCGACAGCCAGTTCACCCAGTCGCGGACGCCGCACGAGTTGATGCGCTCGATCTCCGAGACGTCGATCACCGCGGTGCCTGCGCCGAGCTTGTCGGCGAGCGTCGCGAGCTCGTTGTCTTCATCGATCACGCCGGACAGCTTCACGAACGTGACGTCTTCGCGACTCTGCACCGAGGCTTGGAACTTGGGGTTCATGTCCGCAGCCCTTTATCTTATGTTCTCGTACCGGTTCTGTCCAGCCACCTGTTTGTCGATCTCATGATCGCGTCCTCACCAATCTCACCTGGCCGCGTCGCCGAGCGCGGTGCGCAGCTCGTGATAGGCGTCCGAGAGATAGAAGCGGACCAGCTCGGCCACGCCGGGGATCTGGCCGAGCGCGAGCCCGCCGCCCGACACCTCGGGGCCGAGCTCCTCGCCTCCCAGGCGCGCCAACATTCGCGCCGCCGCGCCGACGTCGTCGCAGGCGAGCAGCCCGGCGCGATCGGCGGCCTGCGCCAGCGCCGCGAACCAGCCGTCGCAGCTCGCGCCCGGCGCCAGCCCTTGCAGCTTCTCGACGGCCTTTCCCGCTTTGCGCGGCAGCGCGCGCACGAACTCCTGCGCCTGCGGCTCGCGCTCGCTCTCGGGCTTGATCAGCTCCTCCAGCAAGTGGCCGACCTCGGCCCTCTGCGCGAGCGTGCGCAGCCGGTTGACGATCCCGTAGCCGCCCCGTAGCGGCTCGAACGCGCGCCCGAGGAGAAAACGGCGCTCGCCGTCCGGCTGCTCGACGAGCTGCGAGTGCACGATCAAGGTCGGGCGCGGCGCATCGAAGAGCGCATAGCCGCCCGGCACCTGCGGCGCGACCAGCACGTCGACGTTCATTCCAAACAGCCGCTGCGCGTCGACCACCGCCACCTTGAAGCCGGGATCGGGGACCTGCGCCGCCGGGATCGCGTTCGAGATCTGCGGCACCGTGTAGACGTCGTCGAGCGTCTCGCGCACCGCGAGCAGCGCCTCGGTGAACGCGCCGAGCACCGGCGCGGGCAAGAGCCGTCCCTTGCGCAGCTCGTCGGAGAGCGTGCCGCGCCGCACCGCCGGATGATGCCCGCCCGGCCGATCGCCGGCCTCGGCATAGCCGAGCAGATAGAGCATGGTGCCGAGCCGCGCGGCGCGCTCGGGCTCGCCGGCGCGCTGATAGACCAACATCAAAAGCCGATAGGCGGGCACGTGGCGCAGATCGGCGCTCAGCACCATCATCAATTCTTCGCGCGCCACCGCCAGGGTCTGCGGCGAGGCGGCGAGCAGCTCGGCGACCGCCACCCGATCGTCGTGGCTGTCGGGCAGCCGCTGGAGGACCGAGCGATATGACTCGATCGCGCGCGCCGGATCGCCGAGCGCGACGTAGAAGCGCCCGAGCCCCCGACGGAGCGGCAGCTCCGACTGCGGCCCGCGCTCGGAGGCTGCGCGCAGCGCCTCGTCGAGGATCTCCTGCGCCTCCGCGTCCGAACGGCGCTCCTTCACGTATGCGAGATGGGTCTTGTACGGCTCGGCCTTCGGCGGCGGTGGCGGGTTGTCGCAGTCCCGGTTCGCCGGGAGGCCGCAGCGCGGGCAGTCC
>JANWLJ010000171.1 GCA_025450955.1 Polyangium sp. (in: bacteria)
CGAAAAGAGCGGCGATGTTCTCGCTGCGGTGCACCAGGGGAGCTTTGGGAAGCTACGCGCCGGTCACGCCCTGATCACGCCGGCGGTGTTGCACCTGCTCGCCGGCGCGGTGCTCTTGCCGATCATGAGCTTCGAGCGCGATCCGCAAACGGCGAGCGATCTGCGGTACGCGACCGTCGCGACCCTCACCGTCGGCACGGCCCTACTGGTCACCTCGATCGTGATGCTGGTCGAGGGAAAAACCACCTTCCGCTTCGATCGCCTGTGACCCGTCTCACCCCGCCGCCGACCGCGTGCGGATGGCGAGCCAGGCGAACAGGATGAGGAGCAGCTCGGCGCCGGTGAGGCCGCAGCGACGGTCGGCGCCGATCTCGACCTGCTTCGGTCCGGCGGTGGGCGAGCGGCAGGAGACCCGATCGCCCAGTTTTTGGCAGCGGACATCGCCGCTCGCGTCGACCCTGATGTCGCCGCCGAAGTAGCTGCCGGGGGCGAACATCTCGGTCGCGCCGGCCGCCGGATCGTTTTGCCAGGCGAGCGTCAACGTGTTGGCGTCGGCGCTCGGGCCCTCTTGCACGTCGAGCGAGCTGGGCGTGCCGGCGATGCGGGAGGCGAACGGGCGCGGGCGGAAATTGGCGCGCAGCCGTCCTTGATCGTCGACGATGCTGAAGTCCTCCTGGTTCCAGCCGTCCTTCGCGCTCGCGGTCCAGCCCGGGGTGTAGCCCCACTGCGCGCCGGAAAAAAGACGGCGATCGAGCTGGCGATGGATCGCCCCGAGATAGGCGTCGACGCCGTCCACCGACGGTGAGGCGCCAACCTCGCCGAGCAGCAACGGGACGTTCCACGCGGCGCCCACCTCGGCGAAGGCGTCGAACGGCGCGCTCTCGTCGTCGCCGCCATAGCTGCCGAGATAGGTGCTCGCGTCGTAGAAGTGCGGCGCGAAGGCGAAGTTGGAAAAACCCGGCTTGGGCAGCTTGGTCGCCACCCCGACGTCGGTGAGCACGCCCGGCGTGACGAACAAGATCGCGCCCGGATCGCCGGCGCGCACCGCCCGCGCGGCGTCCTCGTAGAGCGGCGCGACCTCGCTCGCCTCGTCGCCGGCGGGCTCGTTCAAGAGGTCGTAGCCGATCACGCCCGGCTCGTTCGCGAGCGCGGTCGCCACCCGCGTCAGCATCGCCAGATAGGCGCTGCGCACGCCGCCCGCATCCGCATAGAAGTTCTTCCAGGTGCTCGCCAGCTCCGCGTCGCCGACCGCGCGCGATCCCCAGCTCGCACAATCGGCGCCGTTGTCGGGAGTGGCCGGCGCGATCCCCGGCGGCAGCGCCCACGCGGGAAATCCTTCACCGCAGCCCGCGAGCGAGAAGCGCGAGTAGGCGTCCTGATGAAAATCTACAATTACGTAGAGCCCGCGCGCGCTCGCCGCTTCGATGACGCTGCGCAGGTAAGCGAGATAGCTCGACGAGAACTGCCCCGGCTGCGGCTCGAACGCCTCCCAGGTGAAGAGCAGCCGGATCGCATTTAGGCCCCATCCCGATAGCGGGTCGAGCTCCGCCGGATCCATGATCGGCGTAAATGGCGGCACCTTGGAATTTCCGGCGACGTTGACGCCGCGCAAGATCACCACCGCGCCGCTCGCGTCGCGAAAAAACGGACCGTCGGTGTGGAGCGCGCCCGAACCCCACGCAGTCGCCGACAAGAGCAGCGACGTCATCACCAGGATTCGCACGGCGCGCATACTCCGGCGCACTACCGCAGCATGAATGGATAACTGACGGTCATCGGCGCCCCTGTGAAAGCCGGGAACCTCCCGCTCTTCACCGCGTCTTCGACACACCTTCCCGTCGGTGTCTGCGAAAACACGCCGCTCACTTTCGCCTGGCTCACCGATCCACTCGGAACAATGGTCACGACCACCAGCGCCATTCCCGGCGACTTGAACTGTTGAAGGCAGGCGGCGACCCGCATCTTGGTCGACTGCATTCCCATCACGAACTGCGCCCGTGAAAGGGGATAATCCCATTTCGGGCAGGGCACCCCATCGCAATCGTCGCCGGCGGCCCGTGCGTGCACCGCCTGTGGTCGGGGCGCAACCACTGGCGCCGAAGTCGCCGATGCCGTCGCAGTCGGAGCAGCGGGCCGTGACGGTTCAGAGGGTTCGGCGGGCTGCGTCGCAGGCGGAACCGAGCCGGCCGGCGCGCACCCGGCGACGAGAAACAGAACCAGTATGAGGAGACGCATTGGCAACGTAGTGCGATCTTACCACGCCGCTTCTGCGCGCCGAGAGGCGCCAAAGGGGGATCCAAAGGCGGGCGTCAGGCGCGCGGGCGCGGATGCGGCAGGCCGGCGGCGTCGAGGGCCGCGCCATTGGCGTCGAGGCGCTCGGGCTCGCTGCGCTTTTGGATCGCAGTCAGGTAGACGGCGAGGTCGTCCGGCCGCGCGGTCACGATCCAGTCCGGCTTGGTCGCGACGGCGGTGGTGACGAGGAGAAAGCGATCGCCTTCGACCGCGAGCGCGTGAATGGTCTCGAGCGGAGCGCTCCAGGTGGTGAGCTGCACGTTGAAGCGATGCGGCTGAAACGCGAGCCGCCGGGTGGTGACCAGCAGCTTGCCGCCGCGCCCTTCGCCGCCGAGAAAATGGTTGGCGACCCGCTCGTGCAGCAGCGCCTCTCCCGGCTCGAGCGCGATCTTCGGCGGAGTGGTGAAGCTGCGCGCCACGAAAAACGGAAGACCGGCGAGCGGCACCGCCGCACCGAGGCCGGAGAAGAGGCCGATGCCGGTCAGCATGAGCAGCTCGGACGGCGCGCGGTGGCCGTGGGCGATCGCCTGACTCAGCATGAGGAAGCACATCCCCGACGCGCCGATCGCCCATGCGAGCAGCACCGGCCAGCGGCTGATGAGAAACACGATCGGCGCGAGCGCGGCCCGCGGCGCGAGGCGTCCGGCGGCGCGGCGCATCGTCCACATCAACATCATGATCACGAGCGCAATGATCGCGAACGGATGATCGTGAAACAGGGTCTCGAGCGAAAGGTGCATGCGCGTAGGGTACGCGATCCCCACGCGGATCTGATTCACCGCCGGCTTATCAGATCGTGGTCAGCTCTCTCAGCCAGCGCGCGACGCGAGCCGGGTAGCCCGGGCCGTAGCCGCGATCGATGTGGCGAATCACTCCGTTTCCGTCGAGGAGAAAGGTGGTGGGGAGCCGGTGCTCGCCGAATGCGCGGGCGAGCGCGCCGTCGCGATCGAGCACCACGGTCGCGCCGCGCGGTGGCGGGTGCGTCGCGAGAAAGCCGGAGATCGCGGCCGGCGGCTCGCCGGCGTCGACGATGATCAGCGTGACCTGCCCGTCGAGCGGAGCCAGGATCGCGTCGAGCGCGCCCATCGCCGCCCGGCACGGCCCGCACCAGGTGGCGAAGAAGTCGATCACCACCGGCATTCCGGGCCGCGCCGGCAGCCGATAGCTCTTGCCGTCGACGGTGGTGGCGACGAGCGGCGGCGCGTGGTCCCCGATCCGCGGGTCGGCGTGGGCAATGCCGGCGAAAGCCAGGAGCAGGACGAGCGCGCACCGCATGTCGACAGGGTACCGCGGCGGCGGTGTCAAAGGCTCACCATCGGCGTTTACCCCCCGGCACCTTGACGGGCGCAATCGGGACAAGAATGTCGCGGCGCCTTCGCCACCCACGCGCGCGATGCCCAATCTGAGGGCACGTCACCTCTGGCAGAACCATTGCATCGGGTCGGACCGATGTCGACGACGCGCACGCTTTTTCGCCTGCTGCTCGGCGGATGCGCGCTCCTCTTGGTGGCGCGTTGTGACGGCATCGGCGAGCAAGATTTCCTGTGCGAGGTCGCGATCGCACATCTGACCGACTGCTGCCCTGACTTCCCGCACGCGCAGATCGACTGCGCCACCGTCAACACAGGATGCGCCTATTCGTCCCTGCCGGCCCTGAGCAGCGACGAGAGCCAATGCATCATGCAGCTCAGCTGCGACGACGCCCGGCGGAAGGGGCTCTGCGAAAAAGTGCCGCTCCTTTTGCCCGGCATCGAGACTTGCGAAAATCCGCCTCCGTCCTGTTTCGACGGCGGGGTCTACCGCGCGCCGGTGTGCCCATGATCCGGGGCGGGGCTGCGCTCGTCCCACTCTTTCTCATGGTCGCGACGGCGCACGCGCAGCTTGCCTCGTGGGTGCCGCGCGCGATCGATGCCGCGTGCTCATCATCCAGATGTTCAACAGATGCAGCGAACGTAACGCCGGAGCGCTACTGTTCCGGTGCGGCGCCGCGCGCGATCCCGCCTCCATCGACGAGCTCACCCGCGAAAGGCCGTTCTCGAACCGGCGGGGCGATCCTGGGTGGGGCCGGTTACCGATCGCTCTATGGCGTGCCATATGCCGTCGCCACGGCCAACTTTCTCCTTGGCGTCGAGCTTCGCCACGCCACGCTCTATAGCCAATTCGGAATCGAAGTCGGCGGCCCCGACACCCATCTGCCGATCGTCCAGCTTCGGTTCGGTTTTACGCCGGAGGGCAAGATCGGGCGGGTGCGACTCGGCGGCGGCTCGGGAATCGGGGTGACCGTGATCCACCGCGCCACCGACGCGTCGCTCGCCGGCGGCCTGATCTTCTACCTGCACGCGATCGGCTCCGTCGATCTGTACGCGCGCGGAAACCAGGCGCTCGTCCTCGGGATCGACGTCGGCATGGATGTGGCTCTCTTCCTCGCCGATGATCGGGGGGGTCACAGCAACGACGTCTCCCCGACGGTCACTGGATTTTTCGGAGCGCGTCTGTGACTCCGCGAGGCTCCGAGGGGAGTGCTCGATGCCGACGCGATACCCACTGCGCCTGGAGCATCTGGACAGTCTGGTCGGCGCGCCCAGCGATTCCATGAGCCTGCGACGACGGTCGTGTCCCCTTCCGCGGAGGCGGGAAGAAGGGCGTGGGTTTTGCGTAGAGTGTTTGGGTTGCGTGCGCGATGACTCTGCCCCTCGACTCGCATCAGCAAGAGCTGCTCGATCTCCTCGGCGAGGTGATCGCGAAGATCGGGCTCAGGCGGGTGCCGCTCGTCGAGCCGACCGCGGCGTTTTTTCCTGAGCGGTACGAGCCAACGTTGCCGAGCGCGGGCAGGCTGCTTCACCGGCTGCTCTCGTTCGCGGGGGTGGCGCTCGAGCCGGAGATTGTCGACGGGCGGCGGCCAACCGGCGCGTTTGTAGAGGGTGAATTCGAGGTCACGCGCCCGGTCGTCTCCTTCATCGCGATCGAGAGCGGGCGCGCGGTGTTTCAAGTGGACCAGCTCGGCCCGGGCGATCTCACCGCGGCGGAGCTTTGCCAGCAAGTGGCCTACGCCTCGCTCGGCGCCGGCGGCGATCCCGCGCAGGCGGCCGCGGCCACCATCGTCCACGGCTTCGGGCTGATCACGTTGCCGGCCGCGACCACGATGCGGCGCTCGTCGGTGGTGGTTGGCGATCGCGTCATCACCCGCCAGAACCTGATGCTCACCGGCGCGCTGCCCTCGGGCGATCTGGCGTTCCTGCTCGCGGCCTGGTTGGTGCTGCGCGGATCGGATGAATCGGAGCGGCTCGAGCGCCATCTCGCCGAGGAGCCGGCGGCCAACGTCGCCGAGTGGATTCAAACCCTCGCGCCGTGGCGGCGGGAGCTGCGCGAACGGTTCGAGCTGCCGTGGTCCGGCGACCGATGGATCGAGCCCGCGGTGATCTACGTGTCGCCACCTTCCGACGAGCGGCTCAGCGCCTGGCAGCGTGCGGAAGATTTGTATCGCCGGCCGAATCAGGGCCAGAGCACGGCGCGGCGTTGGTCTAAAAAGACCCTCGACTATGCGATTCTCGGGGCGCTGCTCGGCCTGATCGCGACCATCGCCTGCCTCGTGAAAGACTCGCCCTGGTCGCTGGCATGGCTACCGATCGCGGTCGGGCTGGTGGGCGGCGCGCGGATGGGCCGGCGCGCCCGGCGCTATTACTGCGGCGCGTGTCACCTGCTGCTGCGCCCGCGCGACGAGCGGTGCGCCAAGTGCGGCGTGACCTTCGAGCGCGACGAGGCGGTGGTCTCCAAGATCTCCGAGATGCCCGACGACCCCGAAGACGACGAGCTCACCCGCGAGGCGCTGGCGGCGACGCCGGTCGATGAAGCCGATTCGAATGTCGGCTGAGCGGTCCGTCGACGATTACTCTTCGCCCTCGAAATAGTCGGTCACTAAATCTTTCTGACGGAACATGAAGCGCTTGCCGGTCGGGAAGCTGCCGACGGAGCAGGCGAGCTTGCCCGATTCGGGATACTCGACGACGTCGTGGCCGCTCACCGCCGCCACGCCGAGATAGACGCACGGCAGGCTGGTGTGGTTGAAGAGCTGGTGCGCGGCGCCGCCGGCGGGAAACGAGACGAAGTCGCCGGGGCCAATCTCCGTCTCGCCCTCGGGGGTGCGGACCTGGGCGCGGCCGGAGATCACGAACAGCGCCTCCTCGGTGACGTGATGCGCGTGCATGGGAAACGCGAACTGTCCGGGCGCAAGCTCCCACAGCCCGCACGGCATCTTTTCGCCCGCGAGCGCCTTGCGCCGCTGATCGAATCGGCCGTGATTCATCGCGTGAGCCCACTCCATTTCCTGTGTACGAATAATCTTCATTTCGCGCCTCCTCGGCGAAGCCTCATCACGCGTTCATCCACTTGCACGAGCGATAGCGATCCCAGGCGTCGGGGAGAATGACGACCACCGGCCCGGCGAGCGTCGCGCCGGCGGCGATGCGCAAGGCGGCGCCCACCGCGGTGCCCGCCGCGCCGCCGACGAAACGCCCCTCTTCGCGAATGAGGCGGCGGCACATCGCGAAGCTCTCCTCGTCGGAGACGCGCACGGCGCGATCGATCACCGTGCGGTCGAAGATCTCGGGCGGCCGGCTCGCGCCGATTCCTTCGATCGCATACGGACCGTCGGCGCCGAGCTCGCCGCGCTCGACCCAATCCGCGAGCGCCGAGCCGATCGGATCGGCGAGCACGATGCGCACGTTCGGCAGGCGACGCTTGAGGAAGCGGCCGACGCCGGTGATGGTGCCGCCGGTGCCGGCGCCGGCGACGAACGCGCTCAACTCGCCGCCGGTCTGCTCGAAGATCTCCGGGCCGGTGGTGGTCTCGTGCGCGAGCGCGTTGACCGGGTTGCGAAACTGGTCGGTGAGAAACCAGCCATTTTCCGTCGCGAGGCGCGCCGCCACGGCTTGGAAATTCTCCGCGTCGCCGGGCGGCCGATTGGGCGTCACGATCACCTGGACGCCAAGCGTCTGAAGCGCGCCGCGCTTGTCGAGCGACATCTTCTCCGGCAGGACGCACACCAGCCGGTAACCGCGCGCCGCGCAGACGAGCGCCAGCCCGAGCCCGGTGTTTCCGGCGGTGGCCTCGACGAGCGTATCGCCGGGATGAATGAGCCCGCGCCGCTCGGCGTCGTCGACGATCGCAACCGCGATCCGATCTTTGACGCTGCCGCTCGGATTGAGCTGCTCGCACTTGGCGAGCACCGGCACCTTGCAGCCCGCGGCCACCCGCCCGAGCGGCACCAGCGGGGTTCGGCCCACCGCATCGAGGAGCGACGGCATGCGCGTCACGGTATCACCAACTATTTTAGCCCGGAGGAGATTGCATCCGCAGATAGCCGACCGCGTTTGTCACCGGGGTTGGCAGCGACAACGCGGAGGCTGCTGCGCGCAGACGATCCGCCAGACACTCGCCGGCCGGGGTCCCCTCGAGCGTCCCGCCGAACGAAAGGCTCCATTTCCCGTCGGTGATCTCGATTTTCGCTGCGAAGCTACCTTCGTCGCGGTAGCCGGTGGTGCAATCGGCGAGATGGGAGCCGGCCTGGA
>JANWLJ010000172.1 GCA_025450955.1 Polyangium sp. (in: bacteria)
GAGAGAGCGCCGTTTTGCGAGAGAGTGTACGTGGTGGCGTGTGCAGCCGGGGGGGGCGCGCGCTTCAGCGAACACCACGCTTTGCGAAACGCAGCCGCCGAATGCGCTAACTCGCGGAATGATTAGGGTAGACACGGAGGCGCGTTCTCGACGATGTGTTAACCAACTCGGCGAGGATTTGCGAAACGTGGGGAATGGCTCCGACGACAGGACTCGAACCCGAGAAATCGAAAACGACGAACCTCATGCGCGACGCTGGCTTGCCTCGCTTTCGTCTTCGATTCCCTCGGTTTCGACGAATTTGCTCAGACCATTTCGCTCCGTCTCAAACCGCCATTATCAGTGCCACTCCGTTTCTCGATGGCACTGTGGTGGCACTGAACGACGACAGGTCTCAATTCCCGGGGAAGTCGGGTTCGGGTGTCGTCAGCGTCACGGCTGCATCGCGCGATCGAGCAGATTTCCGAACTCCTCCGGAGCGAACGGGATGTTCGCCCTCGCAGAAACAGGCGCTGCGAGCTGCGTGGCCTCCCTAACGACATCGAACACGAACGCCGTGTCATTTGAGTCGACAAGGGGTTCGGGTACCGCTGCTTGGATCATGAGAGTCTTTTGCTTCCGCGAAAACGTACCCGTCCGCAGGCCCGTGTAGTCGGGTTTGACGACGCGACCAGGAAGATGAAAGACGACGTTGAGCTCGCCGGCAGAGCGGTGGAAGAAGCGGTTCGACTCCTGGAGGTTCGCGATCCGCATGGCCACGCGCCGTATCGCTTGATCGATCGTATTCGGTTCTGGTCCGCCAGTAACCATTCCGATGGACAGCAACTGCGGCGATGTGCTCATGGCTTGTTCATCAATGTTTCCCGCCGAGCACGCCACCGACGCCAATGGCTCTGCCGCGTCCCGGCGAATCAGCGGGAGGTGTCTATCGAAACCTATCTTACTTCGACATTCAATGCTATGACGTCGAGCTTTCCGTATTCATCGAAAAGAACCCGATAATGGTGGATGCTGTCGTTGGGAATCGTTTCAGCGAACCGGTTGCCATTGGGCCCGCTTGCCGCCGGTGCCGATCTCAGCATCGTCTTCACATACTCCGAATCTAGCACCTCGACTAACCCCAGGACTCCATCCCCTTCGTGATTTTCGTATTGTTCATACTCTGCCATATGCTCGATAAAGCGAAACTCCAACACTGATGTGAACGTCAGTTCTCCGATTCGCAGCGGCTTGTCTTGGGAATATCCCGCACGATAGGTCACACGAACTGTGACCGGCTCGTTCCCCCCGCCGGTGAACGCTATGGACGGTTTGTCCTCGAATCGAGTACCGCCGCCCGGAATATCAATCACCCTGTGCGCCATCGTTACCTCGGTAGCTGGACGGTATAAAGGATTTGCCTATTTGCCATATTCGGTGTCACCGCTATGCGCCGAGACGGAAGCTTGTCGCCGAGCAGACTTCGTTCATGAAACCTTGCCGACGTCCGGGTCGTATAGCAGGCCGTTAAGATCCTTCTCCTGCTGGATTCCCTCTTTTAGCGACGATACGATGATTCCGCGCGCCTCCATCAGCTTCCGGATGTCGTCCTTGTTCCAGCCGGTCGGCGACCTCGTCGACCTTCATCATCCGCGGCGCCGGCCGCGGCACCGTCGGCCGATCTGCGATCGGCGGGATGTGATCGATCGAAATCGTCTTGGGTCCGCGCTTCGCCACGAACGCATGAGCGACCTGCGAGGCCTGCATCGCCAGCCACGCATCGAGCGATGCCGGCCGCGTCGCCGCGAAGCGACGCAGCCGTCGACGATCCTCGTCGAGAATTCGAAGCCACAGCTCGCCGATGACGTCATCGACGTCTGCCGCCGACAGTTCCTCGTTCTCCTGAATGAGTCCGCGCAGTGTCGGCTCGTTCGTCCGCACGAGCTCGCGCCACGCCTGCTCGTCTCGGAGAAGCACGCGTTCGATCAGCGCCGCATCGTCGACACGATTCTCTCTCTCGCGCGAGCGTCACTCCCCTCCGCTTAGCCGCGCCGTTCGGCGACAGCAGCGTCATGCGCGCGTCGTCGATCAAGGCGGGACCTTTTGACATCAGGCATCGGAGCCTGGAGTCGACGGCGGTTCACCTGCCGCCGTCGCCTCCGTTGCTGACTCTGCTGTGTTCGCTCCTCCTCGAGCTCTATCGCGCAGCGGTGGTCATCAACGGGTTCAACCTCAGCGCTGCGGAAGTCAGTTATTTCCAAACGCACGCGTCCGATTTCAGCGGATTCGACTGGAATGCCGTCACACTTCCGCAATGGCTGCGACTGCAGGCGTACACGCAGCTTCGCAACAGCCTTCCACGTTCCGACAAGAGCTTGCTCGATCTATTCCAGTGGATACCCCAGCCGGGCGATTCCCTCGCGGAGGAAATCGCGGCGGTGAGGCTCGCACTATCCGGCGCGCCCTCGTCGCCGTACTGGCTGCGATTGAAGGCGACGATTGAACGTCGCAGGCGCGACGTCCAAGTAGCGCTCCGCTTCTTCGCATGATTCGTTCACTTCGGCATTGGCGATACCACCAGGATCTTGCCTTCCTTCGAATCGGTCAGATACGCCGCGCCCTCATCTGTGACCGCCGCGTTGCGCGCGCCGGGTGCGGTGGCGACCACCCTCTTGGGCGAGAGCTTGCCTAGTGCGTCGAGGGTCGCGACCGTGAGTTTGGCCGCGCGCGCCGCGCCGGCGTACAGTTCGTGATTGGCCTCGAGGTAGTCGATGTTATCGACACCGTCGCCGGTGGCCACCATCGAGAGCTCCTTGCCGTCGTGGCCGGCGTCGAGCACCTTGACCTTGTCGGTGCACGCGACGAGCAGGAAGTCGAGCGCGTGATCGAGCGCCAGCCCCTTCGGCCCATCCTCGCCGCAATTGGGCATCCAGGTTTTCGCGATTGCGTGCGCCTTGATGTCGATCTCCAGCGTGCGGTCCTTGTCTTCCAGGTTGGTGAAGAACACGCCGCGCTGATCGTCGACGGCGAATCCTTCCGGCTCGCCTTCGAAGCTCATCTTGGTCTTGACGGTGAGCGCGCCCGACACCGATGCGTCGAGTATGACGATCGACTTCTCGCGCGGTGTGGTGACCCACACCTCCTTGGCCGATGCGACGTACGCGAGGCCGTCAGGCATCGAGTCGAGCTTCGCGCACGCCCCCTTCTTCAGCGACGCGGCCTCGATTGCGCACACGGTGAAGTCGCCGCGGTTGCCCACATAGACCACGCCCTCACCGACGGTGGCTGAGCTGGGTCCGACAATGCGCTTCTTGCCCCTGCGCTCCATCTCTTTCGTGGGGAAGCCGTCGATCCGCGAGACCCGACCGCTGCTCACGTCGATGACGTCGACGCTGGCCGTGTTGCCGGCCGGCACCCAGACGCGGTGGTGCGCGCGGTCGTACGCGATGTAATCCATGAATACGCCGTCGGGACCGGCGCCCGGCAGCGCGATCGACTGGATCGCGGACGGGGTAGTCGGCCTGGCGGACGAGCCAGTGGTGGCGCAACCAGCGACCAGTAGCGATGACACGACGAGAGCCCGCGTGCGCATGAGCGTCCTCCTCGAGGCGGACGATAGACGCGCGCAACACGACGCGCAATCAAGACTTGGCCCCCGGAAATGCTCGAACCGAAACGAAAATGGCATACCAATCGGCGGTGCAACCTGGAGTTTGCACCATTATTCGGTGGCAGCAGTGTCGTAGGTCGTACTCGTCGTACCTTGTAAGCGTTTGTAGTGATATGTTTTTTTTGAAGGTTTCAAGACAGGTCGGGCGATATATGGGCGATGACCACCCAATCGATTGCGCGTTCGGCGCCATGCCTGGTCTTCGTGTTTCTCGTCGGCTGCTCGGGCGGGGTCACCACCTCTCCCAAGAGAAATCCCGGCGGGCCCGCTGACGATCCGAGCGGGGGCACCGGCGGCAGCGTCGGGGGAACAAATCCGGGAAATACCGGTGCGCTATCGGATGGCGGCGCTGCGACCTCGCCCGATATGACCCCGACAGGCACTCCTCCTCCTTCGGGTGGAGCGGTCGGGCCCACCGGTGGTACCGTCGAGTTGCTGCGCTTCGGTATCACCGGCGATACTCGCCCTCCCGCCTGCGAGGACACCGCCGGCTATCCCACCGCGACCATCACTGCAATCGCCTCCCAGATCAAGGCGCAAGGAGCTCAGTTCGCCCTCGATCTCGGCGATCACATGTATGTGTGTAACAACGACCTGAATACCGCCACGACCCAAATGGGCTTGTACATGAATGCCATCCAGAGCTTTGGCGGCACGTGGTTCATGACCGAAGGAAACCACGAGTGCTATCGCGGGCCCTGCCTCGCGGGATCGCAGAATGCGAATTATGTCGCTTTCATGAATGAGCTCGCTCCGATTTCGAAGTCGCCCTATTATTCATTCAATATCGTTACCTCGCGCGGCCTCGCGACGTTTGTCATCATCGCCGACAACAGTTGGGATGCGAATCAGGCGAGCTGGCTCGATCAGACGTTGACGACCGCTGACCAGAACGCAACCTACACGATCGTTGCACGTCATCATCCTCCAGGCGACACCTCGGTGGCCACCAACAGCGCCAGCACGCAGATCGTCCGAAACCACAAGTTCGCTCTATTCCTGACCGGGCACAGCCACCTCTACAAACACATGACCACCGATGGTGGGCGGGACCTGGTCCTTGGCACCGGCGGCGCCCCGCTCATCGCCGGCGGCGCGTTCTGGGGCTACGCGATGATCAATCAGCTCCAGAACGGGCAACTACAAGTCACCGTGTACGATCTCAACAATTCCGGCGGCCCGGTCGACACCTGGGCCGTCGGACCGAACTGACCATGGGCGCGACCACCGCGCGCTGGGGACCGACACGTTGGAGCTCCAGTTCGATTGCCGGCCGGCAGCGGCGTTGATTTTCGATCCCGGCACCAGCGTGTCGCCGAGCGATCGAAAGCCGTTGACACCCCTTCGCCTCCCCTTAGATGACGGTCGAGAGATCGATTCCCGCCTACAGGGGCCGGCAGCGCGGGCGCTCGGGCTGCTGCGTCACCCCATCGTTCGCGCGGCCGTTCTCGCCGCGGTTTATCTCGCGCTCACGGTTCGCCTCCTGAAGTTCGTGTCGGCCTATTCGGTCAATTTATTGTATTACGATGAATGGGATTTTCTGACGCCACTATTCCACCACGCGTCGCTCTGGGCGCAATTCCGTTGGCAGCACTCGATACAGCGCCAGGGCCTCGGCAACCTGGCCGTAAACGCGGTCTTCGCAGTCACCCACTGGGATAGCCGGATCGAGGCATTCGCGATCGCGGCCATCCTGGTCTTGGCCAGCCTCCTGGCGCTCGCGCTCGCCTGGCGCGTTCTCGGTAGGCGTTCGATCGCCGACGTCGCCATTCCCCTCCTCTTTCTGACGCTTGCGCAGTTCGAGATCCTCGTGGGGACGATTGACTTCGCCTATGGCGTGGGACCGCTCTTGTTGCTGCTCTCGACGGCCCTGGCCTGGCTCGTCCATCGGTGGACGATCCGGATCGGGCTTCTGCTGTTGCTCAACTTTTTTGCGATCAATACTGGTTACGGCTTCTTCATCTGCGCCTCCACCACCTTGCTGTTCGCCATCGACGCCTTCGACCGCGGCCTGCCCACCATCGAACGCGGCGCATCGGGGGTGGCCGTGCTGGTCGCGATCGCCGAGCTCGCAAGCTTCTTCGTCGGCTACGACTTCCACCCGGCGCTCGACGGAATCCGGACCCGCGCGCCCCTCGGCACCGACCTCGCGTTTGCCGCCCACATAGTGGCGGGCCGGTTTGGGACCGGCGTACTGCTCCTGGCCGCTGGCTTCGGGGCCGGCGGCCGGGCGCTCTATCGGCTGGTGCGTCATCGAGCCTCCAAGATCGATCGAGCGGTCTTCATCCTCTTGTCGTATTCACTTCTGTTCGTCACCTACGCCACCTTGGGACGCGCCTCGCTCGGCCCGAGCGCGGCAGAGGCCCCGCGGTACGTGACCCACCTCCTCGGCCTCTATCTCGGCTGCTATCTCCTGTGCTCCGCTGCGCCGATTCGGGTCCGCGCGTTTCTCCTGGTGGCATTCGTGTTCGCGGCAGGCGCGCACGAGCTGCATCAGCAGGGCGCCTACGGCAACGCTCGCGTAATCGCGACGCGCAAAGCGACCTGGAAGCGCTGCGTGCTCGACGGCAATCCGACCGCCGCGTGCGACGCCCGCACCTGGCCCGTTCATCCTCGGCCACTCGCGACCGGGATGGAAACGAAGCTTCGCTACCTCCGAGCCCATCGCCTGAACCTGTTCGATGGGCGGTTCGGCGGCCGGTTCGATCGACCGCCCGTGGTCGCAATTCCCTTTCCGCGCTGAGCTGGAGCGCGTCGGGGCGTCTTCATCAAGTCTTCATTCGCGTTGCCGGCCCGCCGGTGGCATGGATGTCCCAACGGAGGAAGACCCATGCGAACCGCGATCATTGCCGCAGTCTGTACCCTACTGGCCGGCGCAGCCTGCGCCGACCAGACGATTTCCGAGTCCGAGGTGCCGAAGCCGGCGCTCGACGGTGTGACAAGGAAATATCCCGGCGCCAAGAAGCTCGGATTCGAGCGCGAGACCGAGGACGGCCAGACCAGCTACGAGGTCAAGCTGCTCCACCACGATCAGCGGATCGACGTGGAGGTCGCTGCCGACGGCAAGATCGTCAGCGAAGAGACCACCATTTCCTTTGACGCGGCGCCGGAGGCCGTCAAACAGGCGCTGGCGGCTTCGCCGAAGTACGGCAAGTGGACGGTCCGGCACACCGAGCGGGTGATTCAAGGCGAGAACACCGCCGCCCCTCGCTACGAGATCGTCGTCTCGAAGGGCAAGCACAAGGCCGAGTTGGTGTTCGCTGCCGACGGGAAGCTCTTGCCTGGGGAGGAGTGACGCCCTCGGCGGCGCCGGACCATCAGACTCTCGAAGAGCGCTACCCGAGGGGTAGCTCGAGACGAAACAGAGCGCCGCTCGCTTCCCGGTCGTCCAGCGAGAGCTGACCCCCAAGGCCTCGCACGATGTCGCGCGCCAGCGCAAGCCCGAGACCGAAGCCTTCGACTGCGCTGCGAACCTGATTGCCGCGGTAGAAGCGCTCAAAGATCCGTTCGCGTTCGCTGACCGCGACGCCGGGGCCGGAGTCTCCCACCAAGATCTCGGCCGCGCTGGAGGTCGCCTGGACCGTCACCGCGATCTCTCCGCCGGGCGGTGTGAACTTGCACGCGTTGTCGATCAAGTTCGTCATCGCGCGGCCGATCCACATCGGATCGGATCTCACGCGGACTGGAGCTGGGCAGCTCCATTTCAAGGAAATCCTTCGCTCGGCCATCACCTGTTCGTACGGATCGAGAAGGCGTCGTATGGCTTCGCCGAGATCGATGGAGACACGCTCGAGCGGTAGCTCGCCATTGTCGGCGCGGGCCAAAAGGAGCAGGGACTCGACGAGACGATTAAGCCGTCCGAGATCTTCAAGGGTGGATTCGAGGGCCGTGCGCAGCTCATCCGGATCGCGCTGCCTTCGGAGGGTCACTTCGATCTCGCCCATCAGCGCCGCGAGCGGCGTGCGCAGCTCGTGAGACGCATCGGCGGTGAAGCGGCGCATTCCGTCGACCGCGTTCTCCAGCCGCGCCAACATCCCATTGAGCGAGCGGATCAGGTTGGCGATCTCCTCGGGGCTGCCCGGCTCGATCGGAATGCGGGTGCTCAATCGGTCGGCTCCAAGCTCGCCCGCGATCCGCACCGCCTCTTCCAGCGGTTTGAGGGAGCGTCGGGTGATCCATAGCCCGCCGCCCACTGCTAGCCCGATCGCCGACGGCAGCGCCACGGCAAGCGCGAAGAGCAGGCGCTTGGGCGTGAGATCCGGCGCTTCCTGCACAGCGGCCGCTGCCGGTTCGGGCTCGTCTTCATCGTCGACGGCAAAATAGAGCGCGGCGCTGAACGCTGTCAGCACCAGAACCATCATCAGGCCGTACCACAGCGCGAGGCGACCGCGCAGGGTCCGTGGGTCAACGCTCTTCATCGGTCATTCGATAGCCGACGCCGCGCACGGCCGCCAGGTGCGCCGCGCCGGCCGGGCCCAGACGTTGGCGCAAGTGCCTCACGTGGACGTCGACGATGTTGGTGCCGGGATCGAATGTATAGCCGAAGACGTGTCGAAGCAGCATCGGCCTACTCACCACCTGCCCGCAGTGGAACAGCAGGTACTCGAGCAGGGAGAACTGGCGGGCGGAAAGCTCGACCCGCTGTCCGGCCACGGTCACCCGGTGCTCGGCCGTGTCGAGCTCGATCGGGCCGCACCGCAGGCACCGTTCAGCGGCGCCTCGTCCTCGCGTGCGCGCTTGGAGGCGCGCCACCAGCTCCGCGAAGGCGAAGGGCTTGGTCAGGTAGTCGTCGGCGCCAATTCGCAGGCCGTGGACGCGGTCGGGCACCGCGTCGCGCGCGGTGAGCAGAATGACCGGCGTTGCCACGCCTTGGGCGCGAGCCCGCTCGAGGATCTCGAAGCCGTCGAGACCCGGCAGGCGCACGTCGAGGATGCAGGCGTCGAACCCGCCGGAACCGAGCGCCGCGAGGCCGCGGTTCCCGTCACCGACGGCACTTACCGAATACCCCTCCTCGGTGAGCCCCCGGTCGAGCATCCGCACCAACCGGGGATCGTCTTCTACGATGAGGATGTGCATCCAATCCTGCCTCGAAGTCACATCCTCCTCGTCTGCCGTACGCGGCCGGATCGCGCGGTCCGCCGCCTGCCCGCCGAGTCACGGAGCCATTGACGAAGTCTCATGTACCGAGGGTAGTTGCAGATCAGATTCTGGGCCACTTCGACGCCGGATCGGTCCCGAACGCCAAGCCGGCCCCAGCGTCCGCGATGCGGCCGCTTTCGCTTGCCTGAAATCGTCGCGGGCGCCTGCGAGACGTGCCCGCGTGGGCCGAAAACATGTCGCCTCCGCGGGCTTGTAGCGTCGGTCGCGAAGCGGGCGGGAGTAGGGGGGTGTTAACGACCGGCGGGGATGTTGCCCAAATTCCGGGGAATGGCTCCGACGACAGGACTCGAACCTGTGACCCGGTGATTAACAGTCACCTGCTCTACCAACTGAGCTACGTCGGAATGCGATGCAGCACGCGATTATGAGAATCGAGGGCGGCAAGTCAAGGC
>JANWLJ010000173.1 GCA_025450955.1 Polyangium sp. (in: bacteria)
CGCCGGTCGCGATCGCGCCGCCCGCATACTCGCCCTTGGGGGTCACCAGATCGAAGGTGGTGGCGGTGCCGAAGTCGACGATGATGCAGCCCTGCTTCCACTTCTCGAAGGCGGCCACCGCGTTGACAATTCGGTCCGCGCCCACCTCCTTCGGATTGTCGGTGAGGATCGGCATCCCGGTCTTGAGCCCGGGCCCGACCACCAGCGGGGTCACCTTCAAGTGATGCTTGAAGAAGCTCTCCACCGCGAACAGCGCCGGCGGCACCACCGTCGCCACCACCCCCGCCTCGACCCGAAACGGCAGGCCGGCGAGCGCGAAGAGCTGGTGCACCATCGCCGCGTACTCGTCGGCGGTGCGCGCCTTGCGCGTCTCGATCCGCCAGTGCGCCTTGAGCTCCGAATTGTCGAAGACGCCGAGGACGGTGTTGGTATTGCCGACGTCGACGACGAGGAGCCCGGACATGGTTGTGAATCTAGCACCGCGCAGATAAGATGTCGCGAGCATGGCCGTCTCCGGCCCCCACGCCGCACGCCGCCGCAGTCTCGTCTACCCGCTGCTCCTCCTCGGCGGCACCGCCCTGGTGGTGTTCCTCGGGCTGTACTACGTCGACTGGCGGCTCGCGCACCAGGTGCGAAACCCGATCGCGCTGCTCCTCACCTTCGACGTCGACACGCTCGAGAACGCGCTCGGCAACATGGCGCAGGTGGTGGCGGCGGTGCTCGGCATCGTCATCACCGTGGTGTCGATCGTGGTGCAGCTCGCCGCCACCCGCTACACCCCGCGCATCGCCGACATGTTCTTTCGCGACCGCACCAACCTCGGCGTGCTCGCCTTCTTCGTGGTCGCCTGCATCGACACCATCTGGGTCTCGGTCTCGGTCGAAAAAGCGTTCATCCCGCGCATGTCGATCGTCTTCATGATGTGCTTGGTGACCGCCAGCCTGCTCTTGATGGTCCCCTACTTCGCCTACGTGTTCGACTTCCTCGATCCCGATCGGGTGGTCGGCCGCATCCAGCGCGAAGCGGCGGCCTCGGCCACCGACGAGCGCCTGGCCACTACCGAGGACATGGCGCTTCGCCAGGAGCGCGCGCTCGGCGGGATCGAGGCGCTCTCGGACATCATCGTCAACGCGGTCTCGCAAAAGGACAAGGCGATCGCCGCCGGCGCGGTCGACGCGATCAAGGATCTGGTGGTCACCTACGTCGGCAAAAAGGCGCGGGTGCCGGCCGAGTGGTTCGCGATCGGCGCGCATTTGCGGCGCAACCCCGACTTCGTCTCGCTCGCCCACTCGAGCGTCGACGATCTCGCCTTCAAGCGGGTGTGGCTCGAGTGGAAGGCGCTGCGCCAATATCAATCGATTTATAACGACTCGCTCGGCGAGATGCCGGATATCAATCACCTGGTCGCGATCGACACCCGCTACATCGGCGAGGCGGCGCTGCTCGCGGGCGACGCCGAGGCGCTCGGGCTGGCGGTGAAGTTCTTCAACACCTATCTGCGCACCACCTTGAACAAGCAGGAGGTGCGCACCGCATATAACGTGTTCAATCAATATCGGCTGCTCGCCGAGCGCGCGATCGACGCCGGCCAGGTCGCGCTCGTCGGTGAGGTGGCGTTCTACTTCAAATACTACGGTCAGATCGCGCACGGGATGGATCTCGGATTTCTCACCGAGACTGTCGCCTACGATATCGCGGCGCTGTGCGAGCACGCGTTCGCGCAAAAATCGCCGGCGCACGATCGGGTGCTCAAGGTGCTGCTCGAGCTCGACAAGGAGGCCGAGAGCCAGTCGCAGGAGAAGATGCTGCGCGGCGTGCGCAAGGCGCAGGCCAAGCTCGCGAGCTTCTATCTCGGCGCCAAAGCCGAGGCGCCGGCGCGGCGCATCTTCGAGGACATGCGCGACGAGCGGCCCGAGCGGCTGCGCTCGATCCGCGACGAGCTCTTGCGCATCGAGGCCAAGGATTTTTGGGAAGTGATCGATCGCGGCACCAACTTCGATTACATCGACGCCGCGCGCAAAGAGCAGCTCAAGATCTTTTTTTCGTGGTTCCCCAGCCTCGCCCCACCGGCCGGCGACACGGACAAAAGCGGCGCCGGCGGCCCCGGCGGCGGTGACAAGGCGGTTTCGGCCTAATCGATATTTCGATATTGGAAAAAGGAGCGGTCATGCGAAAGCTTTCCATCCTGGTATTGACGTTCGGCCTCGGCGCCTGCTCGTCCGGGCCCAAGTACAAGATCGATGACTCGGTGCTGGCGTCGGTGCCGGTGGCCGACAAGGCCGGGGTATTGTCGGCGCAGAACGAGCAGAATCAGGCGCAGGCCGAGGTGACCAAGGCCAAGGCGGATCTCGAGTCCGCCGAGCGCGATCTCGATATCGCCGAAAACGAATACAAAGCGGCCAAGCTCAATCTCGATACCGCCAAGCTGAATCAGAAGGCGGCCGACGAGTCGGGCGACGTCAACCGCAAGAACTCCGCCGCGCGCGACGTCCACGTCGCCGACATGGGCGTGCAGGCCGCCGACGCCAAGGTCGACTGGCTGGAGAAGAAGGTGAAGTGGCAGAAGTACACCCGCGACGCGGCCGAGGCCCACACCCAGTCTTCGGCGGCCAAGTACGAGCTCGAAAAGGCCAAGCTGGCGGCGGCGAAGAACATCAAGCCGTCGGATGACTTCAACGTGATGAACTTCGAGTCGGAGAGCCTCGACAAGCAGAAGCGCTACTCCGACTCCGAGATGGAGGCCGACCGCCTCAAGCCCGACGTCGACGGCCTCGAGCGGAAATACACCGCGCTCTCCCAGCAGTATAACGACCTCAAAAACGCGCACTGAGGTCCCCCGGATGAGGCTCGTTGACGGGCCGATTTCAAATAGAGTATCCTCGTACTGAGGCAGCTTTTTCGTAGCTCTCGGGGGGTCGAGAGGGGAAGCGATTGGAGTACCAGATCCACGAGGAGTCGCCGCGGGTGCTGGTGGTGGATGACGAAAAAGTCATCCGCGAGATCCTGTCCGATTTTCTCACCATGGAAGGCTACGTCGTCCGCACCGTCGAGGACGGCGAGAACGCGCTGCGCGAGCTCGAGCGCCGCAGCTACAACCTGGTCATCTCGGATCTGAAGATGCCGGGGATGGGCGGTCTCGAGCTGCTCGAAAAGATCGCCGAGACCAAGGCCAACGTGCTGACGGTGATCATGACCGGCTTCGGCACCGTCGAGACCGCGATCGAGGCGATGAAGAAGGGCGCCTACGACTACATCCTCAAGCCGTTCAAGATCGAGGAGGTGGTCCACGTCGTCGAGCGCGGGCTCGACCGGCAGCGGCTGCAGACCGAGAACATCAAGCTGAAGGAGGCGGTCAGCCTCTACAAGATCTCCGAGGCGATCGCGCAGTCGCTCTCGCTCGACACCGTGCTCGATCTCATCCTCGACGCGGTGCTGGTCGAGGCCGAGGCCGACGTCTCGACGCTGCTCCTCAAAGATCCGAGCTCGGGGCTGTTCGTCGAGCGCACCCGCCGGCACGGGCCGAACGTCCCGGGCGGAAACGCCGCCCACGTCGGCGACGTCAACATCCTCGAGGTGCTCGACCATTATCGCGCCGACAAGCCGATCCTCGCCCACGGCATCCGCGCGCTGCGCTTCTTCGCCGAGCCGCCCTCGGACAAGCGGCTGGTCTCGTTCTGCTCGATCCCGCTCAAGGTGCAGGACCGGGTGATCGGGATGCTCAACGCCTACTCCTACACCCGCGGCCACAAGTTCTCCGAGGGCCAGCGCAAGATGCTCTCGGTGCTCGCCTCGCGCGCGGCGGTGTCGATCGAGAATGCGAAGCTGTACGAAGATCTGGTTTCGCGAAATGAAGATTTGGTGCAGGCCAATATGTCGCTGGCGGAGAACTTCCGCGCGACCATCATCGGCTTCGCCCACGCGCTCGAAGAATCGGACAAATACACCCGCGGCCATTCCGAGCGGGTCGCCTTTTATTCGTCGATCACCGCCGCCGGGCTGACCCTCTCCGAGGCCGAGGTGGAAAAAATCGTGCAGGCCGGTCTGATGCACGATATCGGCAAGATCGGCATCCGTTACGAGAAGCTCAACAAGCCCGGCAAGCTCACGCCCGAAGAGGTGGCGATGTTCCGCACCCACCCCGCCAAGGGCAAGCGCATCCTCGAGCCGATTCCGTCGATGGCCGAGCTCATCCCCGGCGCCTGGTGCCACCACGAAAACTGGGACGGCTCGGGATATCCGCGCGGGCTCATCGGCGACAACATTCCGCTCCTCGGCCGGGTGGTGGCGATCGCCGACACCTACGACGCGATGACCTCCGACCGCGCCTACCGCAAGGCGCTGCCCCACGAGGTCGCGGTCGCCGAGCTCGAGCGCTGCGCCGGCGCCCAGTTCGATCCCGACCTGGTCCCGGTGTTCCTCGCCAAGATCGAAGAGTACCGCCAGCAGCAAATCGCCGACGGCAAAGACATCCCGCGCTGAGCGCGAATCAGTGGTGCAGGAGCTCGCTCACCGAGAGCGTCTTCACCGGATTGCGATACATTCCGTCGTCACCTTCCGGGTTGAGCCCGTCGTCGGCGGTGCAGGCCCAGGTGGTTGAGCTCTCATCGATCGTTCCGCACGACTCTCCTTTCGGACAGTCGTTGGGAGCTTTGCAAACCCGATAGCAGAGTCCGCCCCCATTTTGGATGCTTCGTCCACACGCGTAGTCCGGCGGGCAGGAATTCGGAGCGATCCCAATGCAGGGTGTTCGGCAACGGCCCATTAGCGTCGTCCCGTCGCGATGGAGATCGCAAACCTGATCCGAATTGCAGCTCGAGCTGGTGCAGCTCTTGGTCCCATCGGGGAAGACTCCAATGGAGAGGCAGGTCTTGAAAGCGGTCTTCAGCGCGCCCTCCAGATCGGCGTCGACGCACGCCTTGCCCGCGCCGCAGTCCCGGTCGGTCGCGCACGAGTCGGCGATGCAAAACTTATCCGCGTCGTCCACTTGAACGCACTTTTCTCCAATTCTACAGTTCTTGCTCGAGCAGGATTCGCGGCACCGTCCGGCGACGCACTCGAGCCCGGCGTCGCAGGTCTTGTCCTTTGATGTGGGCCGAACGGTATTGCACTCCTGCCCGAGCCCGGCGCTCCCCGCGTTGGCGCAACGATGAATATTGTGCGGAACGTCGATGAGAATACACGTCCGACCGGTTCCACAATCCTCGCGGGAATGCTCGATCCCCCGGCAATTCGATCCGAAACACCCGACCGTGTCTTGCCCGAACGGCATACAAATCGTTCCTTTCGGGCAACGCGAATCGTTGTCGCAAGCGACCAGGGCTTGATTTTCCGGCGCCACATCGGCGAATGCCGGGCTGATTCCCTTTTCCCCCTTGGCTGCCGTCGCGACCGGGTGCGACGAGACCTTCGGCGGAAACCAGGTCGGGCGATACCGCGGCACCGACAAGGCGCTGTTCGCCGGCGCCGCGAGCGTCGGGCCGACCGGAATCGCGCGCGGTTTGGATGAATACAAAAGTCCGACGGCGGCGGCCAACAAGATCGCAACAATCACGATAGGCAGGAATTTCTTTTTCACGTTTTCACACCGGGCTCTCGCCACCTGCGAACGAAACGGGTGGCGGAGTCCGCGGGAGGATGAAGCAGCAGCGTAATCGCGCGAGGCTACAACTCCAGCTTCCACTCTGTCGCAAAGTGCAACACTGCGATGAGGTGCCCAGCTGCGGGAAGCGCTACTTCCCTGGCGCCTTGCCGCCGAGCTCGAGGTACTTCTGCACCGCCTTGAGCGATTCGGTCTCTTTGCCCTCGGCGTGGAGGATCTGCGCCAGGACCGGCCACCAGTCGGTCTTCGACGGCGCGATCGAAAGCGCGCTACGCAGCTCCTTCTCCGCCTCGGGGAGCTGGTTTTTTTTGAGGAGCGAGAGGCCGAGATCGAAGTGGGCGACCTCGTCGTGCGGGTCCATCTTCGTCGCCCGGCGATAGAGCGCGGTCGCCTGATCGATCTTGCCGGCGCGCGAGAGCTCGACCCCCTGGTTGATCAGATCCTCGACGGAGATGGCGCTCTTCTGGTAGCGGGCGGCGAAGCCGAAGCTCACGCCGACGACCAGGATGAGCGCGACCGCGTCGAGGCCGAGGCCCCCTGAGCCTGAGGGTTGGCGGCGGCGCTTCATCCATCCCGCGCCGTGATCGAACAGCCAGGCGATCGCCGCGCCGGTGACGAAGCCGCCGACGTGGGCGGCGTTATCGGCGCCGACGAAGAAGCCGAAGACGATCACGATCACCGCCCACTCGATCATCACCTTCGAGAAGCGCTTGCCCTGGGTGCCGCCGATGAGCTGCCCGGTGACCGCGCCCGCGCCGATGAGACCGCAGATCGCGCCCGAGGCGCCCGCCGCCACCACCGGGTGCGACCAGTTCCACAGGAGCGAGCCC
>JANWLJ010000174.1 GCA_025450955.1 Polyangium sp. (in: bacteria)
CGGATCCGCGCCGCGCCGAAGATCGGAACGCCGTGACCGGGGCTGAGCACCTCGGCGCCGAGGCCGGCCATGCGCCGGAGCGCGGCCGCCCACTCGCCCGGGTAGCGCTGCACCTTCTGCGGATTGCCCGCGTTCGGCGTCGCCCAGATGAAGAGATCGCCGGTGCACAAAAGCTTGCGCTGAGGCAGCCAGACCCAGGTCGCGTCGTCGGTCTCGCCGCGCGCGTGGTGAAGCTCGACGCGCTCGCCACCGACGTCGAGCACCCGCGCCTCGTCGTAGATCTCGTCGGGATAGCGATAGCGCTCGGGCCAGGCGAGCGCGGCCCCGAACTGGCGCGCGTTGATGCAGCCGTTATAGCCGCCGGTCTTGCGGTAGCGATCGAAGCGCGCAGGCAGCGCGCGGTGCGCGATCACGTGCGGCCGCGGCCAGCTTTTGGCGGTCGCCTCCTCGTCGAAGCGCTCGATGCCGAAGACGTGATCGATGTGGCCGTGGGTGTAGATCCCGAGCGCCACCTCGCGCGCGGACCAGCCGCGCAGCGCGCCGAACACCATCTCGCCGAAGAGATAGCCGCCCACGTCGACGAGCAGCAGGCCGGCGGCGGTGTCGACGGCGGTGACGTTGGCGAAGCTCGAGACGAACGCCACGCCGGGCGCGATCTCCTCGAGCACCATCAGCGGATGAAAGGGGTGGCGCTCGTCGGGCGAGACCTCGCCGCGCCAGAGCTGCTCGGAGAGCTTGCGGACCGGTTCCATTTTGGCGGGTCTCCTCCTCGGCGTTCGGCCGTCATCCCTCGCTGCGCTCGGGCCGAGTCGAGTGACGGCCTCACCCTCGTCGGAAGCTCCTCGCCTCACTCCGCTCGGCTCGCCGCTCTGCCGATGTTCGCACGAAGTGACTCGCGCGTTCAGCGCTTGGCGCGATTGACCTTGCCGGGCGGCAGGGGCTCGGGCTCACGGGCCGGCTCGCTCTTTTCGCCCTTTTTGATCGCGTAGCGCACGAGCGCGCGCAACACCTTGGAGCGCGTGACGCCGCCGAGCGCGGTGACGAGCTGCTCGTAGACGGTCGGGTCGACGATCAAGGCGCCGATGGTTCCTTTGCCGCTGCGCACCTGATGGGTGATCGCCGCCAGATCGCCCGAGGCCTGCCCGAGGTGGGCGGCGATCCTCGCGCGGTTCACCGAGGCGGCGGTCTCGTCGACGGCGAGCGCGGCGCGCGAGAGATTGTTGACCACCTGCTCGCCGTCCTTGTCGATCGACGCCAGCACCCGATCGAGGTGCTGGGCCCCGGTGTCGAGGTGGACCACCAGCTTGTTGAGCGAGCGGCCGAGCTCGTCGAGCTGCCGCTCGGAGCGGCGATCGTAGAACAGCCCGTGGACCAGCCCGGGGCCGCGCTGCGCCTGCTCGAGCAGCTCGCGGATCGCGGTCATCGAGTGGCGGAAGTCGTCGATGGTCTCCGGGTTGGCGAGCTGGCGCACCGCCGCGGCGGCCGAGTCGGCGACCTCGCGCGCGCTCACGATCACCTGCGCCGCCTGCTGAACAATCTTGTTCAGATCGGCCGGCGGGATGGTGGCGATCTGATCGTTCGGCCGGAGCGCCGGCGACTCGGGACCGCCGAGCGAGATCTGCACCATCTTGTCGCCGAGGAGCCCCTGCGATCCGATCGACGCCACCGAGTCGCGGTGGACCCACTTGAGCATGTCGCGCGCGATCTCGAAGTCGACCCGCACCTCCTTCTCGCCCGGCTTGCCGAAGCCGATCTTGCTGACCGTGCCGACCGCCACGCCCGACAGCCACACCGGCGCCCCGGGCCTCAGGCCCTGCACGTCCCCGAACGCCGCGTGCAGCGTCACCCGCGATTCGAACACGTGGCGCTTCTGCCCGAGGAGGAGGATCACGATCAGGCCGGCCACGATCGCGGCCACCACGAACAGCCCCACCTTGAGCTCGAGCGTCCACTCACGGCGTTTCTTCTGCTTGGCTTCGGACTTTGCTTCAGACGTCACTTCGGGCTCTCCTCACCGCGCATGAACGCGGCCAGCCGGGGAGGCGGCGCGCGCCTGGCGCTCTCGATGTCGCTGACCAGGACGATGCGGCGCTCGTCGAGGAGCGCGATCCGATCGGAGACCGCGAAGGCGGCTTCGAGATCGTGGGTGATCACGATCGAGGTGACGTGCAGCCGATCGTTGAGCCCGACGATCAGCTCGTTGATGCGCCGGGTGTTGAACGGATCGAGCCCGGTGGTCGGCTCGTCGTAGAGGATGGTGCTCGGTCCGGGCGCGAGCGCGCGCGCGAGGCCGACCCGCTTCTTCATCCCGCCCGAGAGATCGGCCGGCGCCATCGCCTGCGCGCCGGGGAGCCCGACCCACTCGAGGCACTCGGCGACCCGCGCGGCGATCTTCTCGGGCGGCCACTCGTAGTGCTCGTACAGGCCGTAGGCGACGTTGTCGCCGACGTTCATCGAGTCGAAGAGGGCCGAGCCTTGAAACAGCATCCCGACCTTGCGCCGCATGCTCCGGAGCGCCTGCTCATCGAGCGGCACCACGTCCTCACCGTCGACGAAGATCGCGCCGGCGTCCGGTTTGTAGAGGCCGATGATCAGCTTGAGCAGCACGCTCTTGCCGGTGCCCGAGGCGCCGGCGACGGTGAGGGTCTCGCCGCGGCGCACCTCGAGATCGAGGCCGTCGTAGATCTGATGATCGCCGAACGACATCTTCAGCCCGCGCACCGAGACCGCGTTGGCGCTCTCGTTCATAGGCTGAGCAAGACCTTGGTGAGGACGAAGTCGGCGGCGAGCGCGCTCACCGCGATCGCGACCACCGCGCGGGTGGTGGCGCGGCCGACGCCCTCGGTGCCGCCGCGGGCGCGCAGCCCCTCCTGGCAGGAGATCGCGCCGACCAGCAGGCCGAAGAAGATCGACTTGAACAGCCCCGAGGCGAAGTCGCCCATGGTGACGAACTCGTAGACGCCGTTCAAAAACAGCCGCGGCGAGACCGAGTACTGGAACGAGGCGATCACCACCGCGCCGGTGACCGCGACCAGATCGGCGACGATGGTGAGCAGCGGCAGCGCAATCGTCGCGGCGATCAGGCGAGGCGCCACCAGCCGCTCGATCGGATCGGCGCCGAGCGCGCGCACCGCGTCGACCTGCTCGGTGACCGCCATGCCGCCGAGCTCGGCGGCGATCCCCGCGCCGATGCGCCCGCCCACCACCAGCGCGGCCAGAATCGGACCGAGCTCGCGAAAGATCGCGGTCACCGTCACCTGGCCGATGTAGAGGCGCGCGCCGAAGCGCTGCAGGCCGTAGCCGAACTGAAACGCCAGCACCATCCCGGCGAACCCCGACATCACCAGCGCGAGCGGCAGCGAGCGGACCCCGACCTGGAGCACCTGATAGACGATGTGGCGCAAGCGGCGACGGCCGCGCGCCAGGTGCGCCGAGGCGCGGCCGATCAAGGTCGCCACCTCGCCGATCCGCACCAGCCCCTCGTCGACGGCGCGCCCCAAGGTGCCGACGGCGCGCGCGGCGGAGGTCATGTCTTCCTCGTGTCGTGAAAGCCGCCCACGAACCGCGTCAGCTCGGGCCGGGCCGCGTCGTAACGATCGGGCGGCGCGGCCAGGGTGAGATCGAAGATGCAGCCGTTGCGCTTGAGCACGTACAGATCGAGCACCATCGGCACGCCGTCGAGCCGCGCGTCGACGACGGTGTGGAGGGCGGCGCGCCCGTCGAGCGACAAGGTCTCCGAGCTGCGGACGTGGCGATCGGTGTAGCCGATGAGGAGCTGGCGGGTGAGCGCCTGGAGCGGCGCGGCGTCGGCGTCGGCGCGGCAGGTCGCCTTCGATTCGATCACCGCGCCGAGCTGCTGATTGAAAAATCCGATCGCGCCCTTTTCGCTCTCGACCGGCTGCCAGTCTTTGCCGAGCGCGCCGACCTCGTAGCAGACGCGGCGGTAACACACCTTGCCCGCGTCCGGGTTGTAGTGGGTGTGCGCGCAGCCGGCGAGCGCGAGCGCCGACAGCGCCAAAAGGAGCGGCCGCATACCATCGACATAGGCAGCGCGCGACGTCGGTGCCAGCCGGGAGCGCCGGCTGCTAGCATGCACGCATGCGCGCCTTCGCCGCCGTCGCCCTGCTCCTGGCCGCCTGCACCCAGCCGCAGGTGGCGACCGTCACCGTCACCGCGATGCGGGCGAGCCCGCCCGTCGCGCACGGACGCGTCGCCGAGGTGACCTTTCATTCGCGCGCGCTCGACGTCGACAAGCGATATTTCGTGTACCTGCCCGCCGGTTACGACACCCTGCTCCGCCGCTTTCCCGTCGTCTACCTCTTGCACGGCCTCGGCGGCGACGAGCGCGACTGGATCGATCAAGGCCACCTGCCCGAGGCGGCCGATCGAATCGGTCTGGCGGCGATGGTGGTGATGCCCGACGGCGACGAGAGCTTCTACGTCAACTCGGTCACGCCCGCCGACTACGCGAATTGCGTCAAGCTGGCGCGCCACGACTTCGCGGGCCGGCGCGAGACCGCCGCCAGCTTCTGTGTGCGCCACGCCGACTACGAGACCTATGTCGCGCGCGATCTGGTGGACGACGTCGACGCCCGCTTCCGCACCGTCGCCACCCGGCAGGCGCGCGCGATCGCCGGGCTGTCGATGGGCGGCTTCGGCGCGCTCATGCTGGCGATGCGCCACCTCGATCGCTTCTCCGCCGCCGCCAGCCACTCGGGCCTGGACGCGCTGCTCTACGCCGGGCCGCACCCGTATCGAAAGGGGCACGTCCAGCTCGCCACCGACGTGAGCCACTGGGGCGCGGAGGTCGAGCCGATCGGCGCGCTGGTGCGCCGGATCTTCGGGCCCGACCTCGCGCGCTTTCGCGCTCACGATCCGGCCGCGCTCGCGACCACGCTCTCGGACGGGCAGCTCGCGATCTATCTCGACTGCGGCACCGAGGACAACTTCGGCCTCGAGGATGAGGCCGCCTACCTGCACGATGTTTTAGATTCGCGTCACATCTCGCACGAATTTGCGCTGGTGCCCGGCCGTCACGACTGGCGGCTGTGGCGCGCGCGCATCCCGGTCAGCCTGGCCTTCTTCGCCGCCCATTTTCAGCACGCCGGACTTTAAGGAATGGTGAGCTGGCGCAGGCGGTGAAAGGCGCTGCCGTCGCCCGCGTTGCCGTCGGCGACATAGAGGATCGAGCCGTCCGAAACCACCGCCAGCCCCTCCTGTCCGTAGAATTCGGCGCTCGCGCCCGCGCCGTTGCGAAAGCCGGCCAGCCCGTCTCCGGCGAGCGTCTCGACGGTGCCGTCCGGGCGCACGCGACGGATGCGGTGACCGATGGTGTCGCTGACGTAGAGCGTGCCCGCCAGGTCGATCGCGAGCGCCGCCGGACGATCGAAGCGCGCCTGCGCCGAAGTCCCGTCGATCATCCC
>JANWLJ010000175.1 GCA_025450955.1 Polyangium sp. (in: bacteria)
CCCGAAAGAGCTGGTGGCGCGGATGGCCGAGCTCGGGCTTCTCGGCGTGGCGGTGCCCGAGGCGTACGGCGGCGCCGGCTTCGACACCCTCTCTTACGTGCTGGCGATGGAGGAGATCTCGCGCGCGTGCGCGTCGACCGGCGTGATCATGAGCGTCAACAACTCGCTCGTGTGCGATCCGATCCTCAAGTTCGGCACCGAGGAGCAGAAGCAGAAGTGGCTCGGGCCGCTCGCCACCGGCAAGCTGCTCGGCTGCTTCGCGCTCTCGGAGCCGGAGGCGGGCTCGGACGCGGCGGCGCAGAAGACCACCGCCAAGCCCGACGGGGACGAGTGGGTGATAAGCGGCGTCAAGAACTGGATCACCAATGGTCCGGTCGCCGACGTCTGCGTGCTCTTCACCATGAATGATCCCTCGAAGGGCCACAAAGGGATCACCGCGTTCATCCTGCCGATGGACACCAAAGGGGTGCGCTGCGGCCCGCCCGACAAGAAGCTTGGCATCCGCGGCTCGCAGTCGTGTCAGATCTTTCTCGACGAGGTGCGGCTGCCGAAGAGCCTGCTGCTCGGCGAGGTGGGCGGCGGGTTCAAGGTGGCGATGTCGACCCTCGACGGCGGGCGGATCGGCATCGCCGCGCAGGCGCTCGGCATCGCGCGCGCCGCGCTCGAAGACGCGCTCGGCTACGCCGGCGAGCGCAAGACCTTCGGCAAGCCGATCGCGCAGCACCAGGCGATCCAGTTCAAGCTCGCCGACATGGCCACCGAGCTCGACGCGGCGCGCCTGCTCACCTGGCGCGCGGCGACGTTGAAAGATCAGGGCGTGCGCCACTCGGCGGAGTCGTCGATGGCCAAGGTGTTCGCCTCCGAGGTGTGCAACCGCGCCGCCAAAGAGGCGGTGCAGATCTTCGGCGGCAACGGGTACGTCGAGGACTTTCCCGTCGAGCGGCACTTTCGCGACGCCAAGATCACCGAGATCTACGAGGGCACCAGCGAGATTCAACGGCTGGTGATCGCGGGCAGCTTACTCAAGGAGTGATCATGCGAACCTGGGTGGTGGTGCTGGCGGCGCTCGCGCTCGGCGGGTGCGCCACGACGAAGGCGGAGAGCCCGCAACCGGCGGCGCCGGTGGAGACGGAGTCGCAGGGCCCGGTGATCTCGCCCGAGCGCGCCGACAAGATCGAGCGGGTGTTCGCGCGCAAGGCGCAGGAGCTGCAAGCGTGCTGGACCGAGGAGTACGAGAAGAGCCACAACCGCAAGCTCGAGGGTGACGTGACGATCCAGCTCAACGTCGCGCCGTCGGGGCAGGCCAACGACGTTCG
Organism: Polyangium sp. (in: bacteria); assembly: GCA_025450955.1. Lineage (GTDB taxonomy): Bacteria > Myxococcota_A > Polyangia > Palsa-1104 > Palsa-1104 > JANWLJ01. Next base: position 1,317 of record JANWLJ010000175.1, read on the forward strand.
GGTGATCAAGTCCTCGCTCGGCAGCCCCGAGATCGAGAGCTGCGTCACCAAGACCATCGCCGGGTGGGATTTCCCGTCGGGGGAAGCCACCGTGCCCTATAGCCGCACGGTCCACATCGGAGCGCAGTACTGATGAAGGCCGCGCTCGTCTGCGTCCTTGGGCTGGCGTTCGCGGCCGGCTGCGCCCATGCGCCGCCTGAGCGCAAGGCGCCCGAGCCGGTGGTGGTGCAGGCGCCGCCGCCTCCGCCGCCGAAAGTGGAGCCGCCCGAGGAGATGCAGGTGGCCGGCACGCTCGGCTCGCTCACCGACGAGGAGATGGGCGCGCCCTTTCAACAGCGCTGGAGTGACATCACCGCGTGCTATCAGCAGGCCAAGGCGCGGCTGTGGTATCTCGGCGGCAAGGTCGAGCTCAAGGTGCGGGTCGCGGCGAGCGGCGATCCCAAGAGCGTCTACGTCTCGTCCTCGACGGTGGGCAACTATCAGGCGGAGCATTGCATCCTCGAGATCGCGCGCGGGCTGCACTTCGCCAAGCCGCACGGCGGGGCCGAGGCCGAGTTCACCTATCCGATAGAGCTCGGCGATCGCGCCGCGGTGCAGACCTGGGACGGCGCGCGGGTGCGGCCCGCCCTCGCGCGTCACCGCCGCGACGTGACCCAGTGCCGGCAGAAGTCGCCGACCCGGCTGCCGTCGGATCTGATGCTCACGGTCTACGTCGCGCCGGGCGGCAAGGTCACCTCGGCGGGGCTCGCCGCCGACGCGCCGCTCGACGACACCTTCGCGAGCTGCCTGGTGCAGAAGACCCACAAATGGCGCCTCGACGATCCGCTCGGGCGGATCGCCAAGTGCACGGTGGAAGTGAGCCGCTGAGCGATGGACTTTCAGCTCACCTCCGACCAACAGCTCATTCGTGACACCGCCCGCGAATTCGCCGAGCGGGAGCTTGCGCCCAAGGCGCACGCGCGCGATCGTTCGGATGCGTTTCCCGTCGAGGAATTGCGCGCGCTCGCCCGCCTCGGCCTGCTCGGGGTGAACATCCCCGAGACCTACGGCGGCTCGCAGGCCGGGGTGGTCGCCTACAGCCTGGCGATGACCGAGGTCGCGCGCGTCGACGCGTCGGTGTCGGTGGCGATGGCGGTGACCAACATGGTCGGCGAGATCATCTGCCGCTTCGGCGCCGAAGAGCAGAAGCGCGCGTTTGTCCCCCGGCTCACCTCGGGCGAGGCGGTCGCGGGCGCCTTCGGGCTGTCCGAGCCGCAGGCGGGCTCGGATCCGTCGGCGATGGCCACCACCGCCACCCGCACCCAGACGGGCTTCAGGCTCGACGGCGCCAAGCAGTGGATCACCTCCGGCGATCGCGCGGGCGTGATCATCGTCTGGGCCAAAACCGATCGGGCCGCCGGATCAAAAGGAATCTCCGCGTTCATTGTCCCGGGCGGCACCCCGGGGCTGTCGGCCGGCAAGCCCGAGGACAAGCTGGGGCTGCGCGGCTCCTCGACGGTGCCGCTCCTCCTCGAAAATTGCGAGGTGCCGGAGTCGGCGCTCCTCGGCAAGCTCGGCGGCGGGCTCCAGGTCGCGCTCACCGCGCTCGACGGCGGCCGCATCGGAATCGCCTCGCAAGCGCTCGGCCTCGGCCGGGCGGCGCTCGAGCACGCGACCGCCTACGCCAAGGAGCGCCACCAGTTCGGCCGGCCGCTCGCCGCCAACCAGGCGATTGAGTTCAAGCTCGCCGACGCCGCCACCGAGCTCGAAGCGGCGCGCCTGCTCACGCTCCGGGCCGCGCTCTACAAAGAGCGCGATCGATCGTTTACCCGCGAGGCCTCGATGGCCAAGCTCTACGCCTCGGAGGCGGCGGGGCGGGCCTGCGACATGGCGGTGCAGGTCTTCGGCGGCTACGGTTACACCCGGGAGTTTCCCGTCGAGCGGTACTTCCGCGACGTGCGGGTCACCCGGATCTACGAAGGCACGAGCGAGGTGCAGCGCATCGTCATCGCCCGCGCGCTTCTCAAGCAGGCAGGAATCGGCACATGACAAGCCAACGAAAGCTCAGAATCCTGGTCGCCAAGCCGGGGCTCGACGGCCACGATCGCGGCGCCAAGGTGGTCGCCCGCGCGCTCTCCGACGCCGGCTACGAGGTGGTCTACACCGGGCTTCACCAGACGCCGGAGATGATCGCGGCCGCGGCGGTGCAGGAGTCGGTCGACGCGGTCGGGCTTTCGATCATGTCGGGGGCGCACATGACGCTCTTTCCGGCGGTGATCGAAGCGCTGCGGGCGCGCGGCGCGGGCGACGTGCTGGTCTTCGGCGGCGGCATCGTCCCCGACGAGGATCTGGCGCCGCTCAAGACCGCGGGGGTGGCGCAGGTGTTCAAGCCGGGCGCTTCGACCGAAGAGATCATCAAGTGGGTCGAGACCCACGTGCGCCCGCGCGCCGAGGCCGGGTGATTCGCGGCCTCCACATCGGCGGTGCCTTCATCGTCGCGATCGCGATCGCCGGCTCCACGGCCCGCGCGGATGAGGGCGATCAAGCGATGCTGCGCCGGGTGCAGGATCTCTTGCGCGCCCATCAGGCCGACATCTTCGGCTGCGTGCAGAAGGAGCCGACGCCGCCCGAGGGCGAGCTCCTGGTGCGGGTGTTCGTCGGCGAAGCGGGGCGCGCCGAACGCCCCGAGGTGCTCAAGGACCAGACCCACTCGAAAACGCTCGGCCGCTGCTTGACCGCGCGCATCAGCGGCTGGGATCTCTCGTCGCTGAAGGCCGAGGTGGGCGATCAGATCGTCTTCCCGCTGGCCTTTCGGCCGGGAGCGAAGCCGAGCCAAAAGCAGGGACCGAAATGATCAACTTCGACGAGACCGAAGCGGAAAAGATCCTGCGCCAGACGGTGCGCGACTTCGCCGAGCGCGAGATTCGCCCGTACGCGCGAACCTGGGACGAGGAGGAGCGCTTCCCGCACGAGCTGGTCCCCAAGCTCGCCGCGCTCGGACTTTGGGGGCTGCGCGTGCCCGAGGCGTACGGCGGCGCGGAGATGACCACCGAGGAGCAGGCGATCGTCGTCGAGGAGCTGTGCCGCGTCGACGGCTCGGTCGGGATCACCGTCGCCTCGCACAACGGGCTGTGCACCGGCCACATCCTGCTCGCCGGCAACGAAGAGCAGAAGCGGCGCTGGCTGCCGCGGCTCGCCTCGGGTCAGGCGCTCGGCGCCTGGGGCCTGACCGAGCCGAGCTCGGGATCGGATGCCGCCGGCGCCAGGACCCGCGCGGTGCGCAAGCCCGGCCAGCCCGATCGCTGGATCATCAACGGCTCGAAGACCTTCATCACCCAGGGATCGGTCGGCTCGATCTGCGTGGTGATGGCGGTGACCTCGCCGGAAAAAAAGCAGCACGGCCTGACCGCGTTCGTCGTCGAGAAGGGCACGCCCGGCTTTTCGGTTGGCAAGCACATCGAGAAGATGGGGCTTCACGCCTCGGACACGGTCGAGCTGTCGTTCGTCGACGTCGAGGTCCCCGACGAGAATCGGCTCGGCGAGCTCGATCACGGCTTCCTCGACACGCTCGAGATCCTCGATCGCGGCCGGATCGCGATCGGCGCGATGGCGCTCGGCCTCGGCGCCGGCGCGCTCGAGCAGGCGATCCGCTACGCCAAAGAGCGGCGCCAGTTCGGCCGCCCGCTCTCGGACAACCAGGCGATCCAGTTCATGCTCGCCGATTCGGCCACCGAGCTCGACGCCGCGCGGCTGCTCATCCGCCGCGCCGCGTGGATGAAGGACCACGGGATGCGCACCACCCGCGAGTCGTCGATGGCCAAGCTGTGGGCGGCGCAGGCGGCGATGCGCGCCTGCGATCGCGCGGTGCAGATCCACGGCGGCTACGGCTACACCCGCGAGTTTCCCGTCGAGCGCGCGCTCCGGGACTGCAAGCTGTGCGAGATCGGCGAGGGCACCAACGAAGTGCAACGGATGGTGATCGCGCGGGAGATCCTCGGACGTGGCTAACGATCCGGCCGAGCTCGCCGAGCGGATCGCCTCCGGCGACGTGCGCGCCGCCGCGCGGCTGATGCGCGATCTCGACGACATTCGGCCGGGCGCGATCGCGGTGATGAAGCATCTGTATCCGCGCACCGGGCGCGGCTTCGTGCTCGGCATCACCGGCAATCCCGGCGCCGGCAAGTCGACGGTGGTCGACGCGCTGATCTCGCTCTACCGCGCGGCGGGAAAGCGGGTCGGCGTGGTCGCGGTCGATCCCACCAGCCCGTTTTCCGGCGGCGCGATCTTGGGCGATCGCATCCGCATGCAGCGCCACGCCACCGACGAGGGCGTGTTCATCCGCTCGCTGGCGACCCGCGGCCACCTGGGCGGCCTTTCGCGCTCGACCGGCGAGGTGGTGGCGGTGCTCGACGCCATGGGCTACGACGTGGTGATCGTCGAGACCGTCGGAGTCGGCCAGGACGAGGTCGACGTGGTGTCGCAGGCCGAGTGCGCGGTGGTGGTGACGGTGCCCGGCATGGGCGACGAGATCCAGGCGATCAAGGCCGGCATCCTCGAGATCGCCGACGTGCTGGTGGTCAACAAGTCGGATCGCGAAGGCGCCGATCGCGCGGTGCGCGATCTGTTCGCGATGCTCGAGCTGCGCGGCCACGACGCCGCACCGGTGGAGATCGTCCGCACGGTGGCGACCTCGGGCAAAGGGATCGACGAGCTGGCGCACGCGATCGATCGCTTTCGCGAGCGCGGGATTCATGCCTCCGATGTTCCGAACGCGGGCGGCATCACCCCGCGCCGCCGCCGCCGCGCCCAGGCCACCTTGCGCGAGCTGGTGGTCGATCGCCTGCGCCGCGCCACCGACGGCGCGCTCGCCGCCCGCCCCGAGCTCGTCGACGAGGTGGCGGCTCGCACCACCGATCCCTACACCGCCGCCGACGAGCTGGTGCGCGCCATCACCGCATCGAAGTAGCGCATCCGTGCTACCCTTTGAATCGTAGCAACTTAGAATTTTAGAGAGGTCGAGCTTATGAAACGTTCTGCCCTGTTCGGGGCCGTCTTGCTCCTCGTCTGCGCCGGTGGCTGCAATCTCATCGACACCAACGGCGTCCACATCGGCTACTCGTTCGATCCGCAGGAGTTCAAGCAGTCGGTGGGCTCGGGCGGCGCTCAGATGACCCTGCCGCAAGTCGCGTGCGCGCCGGGCCAGATGCCCGATCCGTGCGCCGCCGCGCAGGCGCAGCTTCCGCCCGACTCCGGAACGGTGAGCTGCGACTCGGGCGCGTGCGTCGCCAAGGTCGAGCTGCGGCTGCCCGAGACCATCGATCTCAGAACGGCGCAGACCCCGCTGCCCTCGGACGCGATCCAGTTTGGCGTCGACGCGGTCGCCATCGATCACATCGCCTACTGGGGATCGAACAAGCTCAACGTCGACACCCCGCCGGTCGACCTCTACGTCGCCGCCGCGGCGGCGATGGACGAGACCGATCCGACCGCGGTCAAGCTCGGCTCGATCGCGCCGATTCCGGCCGGCAGCGGCCGCTGCGGCGATCCCACCGACGCGAGCGATCCGGCGGCGAAGATGGGCCAGATGGTCTGCGACGTGCCGCTCACCGACGCCGGCCAGGCCGCGCTCGCCGCGTTCATCAAGGGCTACAAGACGGCTCCGTTCAAGCTGATCGTCCGCGCGACGGTGACGGCCAAAGGCGGCGATCCGGTCCCCCAAGGCACCCTCGACGTGTTCGTCCGCCCCTCGGTGACCCTCAGCATCCTCAAGTAGATCTGTAGTAAGACAACGAGGTGATCGACGTCGCCATCGCCGGCGCGGGTCCGGCCGGAGTCGCTTGCGCGGTCGCGCTCGTCAGGCGCGACCCGTCTTTGCGCGGGCGCGTGGTGCTGTTCGACCGCGCGCGTTTTCCGCGACCCAAGCCGTGCGGCGGCGGGCTCACCGGCCACGCCGAGGAGGCGATGCGCGCGCTCGGTCTCGAGCTGGCGGTGCCGTTCGAAGCCGCTCCGCGCGCGCGGGTCACCTTCGGCGCGCTCGAGCGCGAGG
>JANWLJ010000176.1 GCA_025450955.1 Polyangium sp. (in: bacteria)
GAGCCGACCAGCACCACCCCGGCGGCGTCGACGAGCGGCGAAGACAGAATGCGATCGGCGGTGCGATAGGCCCAGGCCACCTCGCCACTTGAGCGCACCGCGTAGAGCGAGCCGTCGAAGGAGCCGACGTAGGCGGTGCCGTCTTCGGCGATCGCGGGCGAGGAGCGCACCGGGCCCGAGGTGGCGAGCGCGAACTTGAGCGCGCCCGACGGGGTGAAGGCGTAGAGCTTGTGATCGTCGGAGCCGACGTAGATCGATCCATCGGGCGCGATCGCGGGTGAGGAGTCGATGTCGTCGCCGGCGCGGTACTCCCAGCGCACCGTGCCGGAGGCGGGATCGAGCGCGTAGAAGCCGTCGTCGCGGCAGCCGATGTAGATGGTGCCGTCGGGGCCCACCGCCGCGGCGCCGGCGCAGTGGGTGACCGCGGGCTCGAACTTCCATTTCTGGGTGCCGTCCGAGCGCAGCGCGTAGAGGCCGTCGGCGGAGGCGTAGATGGTGCCGTCGGGGGCGACGGTGACCGCGTCGACGTCGCAGCGCGAGGCCTCGGGACCGACGCCGGCCTGGGTGCGGCAGGGCCCGGCGGTGAACGTCCAGCGGACATTGCCGTCTTTGGCATCCAGCGCGTAGACGTGATCGTCGTCGGAGCCGACGTAGACCGCGCCGCCCGGGCCGAAGGCGGGCGAGCACCAGACCAGATCGTTGGTCGGCCGGCGCCAGCGGATCTCGCCGCCGCCTTTTCCGTAGCTCACGCCGTAAATCGATCGATCGTGCGAGCCGAAGACCAACAGCCCATCGCTCGACAGCGCGGGCGAGCCGTAGACCACGCCGCCGGTGGCGACGTGCCAGATCTCGGGAGGCAGCGCGGTCGGCGCGCGAAAGCGGCTCTGGCCGGTGTGCATCGCGCTGCCGTGAAACTGCGGCGACGGGCCGAGCGGCGGCGCGACGACGACTCCGCCATCGCTCACTTCCGCGCCGTCTCCCGACGAGGCTTCGGACCCGTCCTCGACCCGCGCGCTCGCGTCGAGGCCGCCGTCATTCACCGACGGAGCGGCGAGATCGCGCGGCGAAGGCGCATCGACGCACGCGCTGGCGACGCAGATGCGGGTGCCCTTGCAGTCGGTGTCCTTGCCGCAGCCGCGCGGCAGCGTCCCGGCCGGCGGGCAGGCGGCCACCAGCGCGACGATGGCAAACAGGGGAGCGGCGAGAAGGAGCGCGCGCGACATGCCGGGCGAATCTTACGCGCTCGCGCCCGATTTGGCACCGCGATCAGTCGCGCTGGTGACGCTGAAGGAGTCGTTTGAAGTGCATGCGATCGAGGCCGGCGGCGCGCGCCGCGCGGGAGAGGTTGCCGCCGTGCTTGGCCAGCATCGCCTCGAGATAGCTCTTCTCGAAATGGGCGAGCAGCTCCTCGCGCGCCTCGATGAACGGCCGCGCGAGATCGATCGCCAAAGGCGCGTTCGTTTCGGCCAGCGGCGCACTCGGCTGGGGCCCGGCGGTTTCGGCTCCGCCGTCGACGGAGACGCCGCCCGAGACCGCCAGGGTGCGCTCGATGAAGTTGCGCAGCTCTCGGACATTGCCCGGCCACGGGTGCGCCGCGAGCCCCTGCCAATTGGACTCGGAGATCCCGGCCACCACCTCGCGGGCGCGCGGCTCGTCGCCCTCGAGCGCGTCGCGTACGAAATGCTCGACGAGCAGCGGGATGTCTTCGCGCCGCTCGCGCAGAGGCGGCACGCGCACCCGCACCACCGCCAACCGATAATAAAGATCTTCGCGGAACGCGCCGCGGTTCACCTCGCGCGTGAGATCGCGGTTGGTCGCCGCCAGCACCCGCACGTCGACCGGCTGCACGCCGGTGCCGCCGACCCGCCGGATCTCGCGCCGCTCGAGCGCGCGGAGGAGCTTCGGCTGAAGCTCGAGCGGCAGCTCGCCGATCTCGTCGAGAAACAGGGTGCCGCCGTTGGCCTCCTCGAAGCGGCCGATGCGCCGGCCTTGCGCGCCGGTGAACGCGCCGCGCTCGTGACCGAGCAGCTCGGACTCCATCAGGGTCGCCGGCACCGACGCGCAGTCGAACACCACGAAGCGCCCCTTGGCGCGCGGCGACTTCGAGTGAATCGCCTCGGCGAGCCGCTCTTTGCCGGTGCCGCTCTCGCCTTCGATGAGCACGGTGAGATCTTTCGGCGCCACCTTCTCGAGCAGGCCGAACACCTCGCGCATCGCCGCCGAGCGGCCGAGCGCGTCGCCGAAGCGATCGCCCGCGCTGAGCGCGATCGCCACGTCCTCGCCGAGCGCCTCGAAGCTGAGCGCCACCTCGCCGGCCTTGAGCTGCGCGCGCCTGGGCAGATAGATCTCGCGCACCCGATAGCCGTCGACGAAGGTGCCGTTGGTCGAGCCGAGATCGCGCAGGAGAAAGCCGAGCGGCGTCGACTCGATCTCGAAGTGATAGCGCGAGACCGTCTCGTTGGTGAGCCGGAGCGCGTTGCCCTCTTTCGATCCGACCCGCAAGATCTCGCCGGCGTTTTCGATCGATTTCGGCTCGCCGCTCGACTCGCCGATGACGCTCAAGCGAAAACGTTCGGCGAGGCGCACCAGCGGCAGCTCGTCCTGGCGCAGCGCGCGGGTCTTGGGATCGTCGCCGGTCATGGATTTTTCATCAGGTCGATCTCGAGGCGCTTCGGCTCGCCGTCCTTCAGCTTCACCGTCTCCTCTTTCGGGAGCAGGCGCAAGCCGGCCGAGGAGCCCTCGACCCGGACCCGGTGCGCGCCGGCCGAAACGCGCCAATCGGTGAGCGGCGCCTCATGGACGAAGCGCCCGTCGACGAAGACGTTGGCCGGCACATCGGAGACGACGGTCAATCGCGCCGGCTCGGCGGCGCGCGCGTGGCGATGGTGAAGGGGCGCCGTCGCGGCAGGCGCAGTCGCGGGGATCGGCGAAGCCGGCGCAGGTTTCGCGGGAGCGGGAGCTGGCGCTGGCGCTGCCGTCGCTGCTGGGTGCGCGGGTGCGGCCACCGGCGCAGCGGGCGTCGCCTCCGGCCCCCGCGCCACCACGCGCGCGAGCGCGCCGAGCCCGATGAAGGTGATGAGGAAGGTCCCGCCGACCCACCAGCCCCAGCCTTTACGCGGCGCGAGGTTCCCCACTCGGAACCGAGGCCCCGAACGCGCGGGCGTGCGGTCGAGATCGATGAGCGCATGGGCCGCGGCTTCGCGCTCCGGCGCGGGAGTCTCGCCCAGCGGCGGCACCGGCGAGGCCCGCTTGCCGACCATGGTCGCGCGCGGCGGCGTGCCCGCTCCCGAGAGCGCCGCCAGCTCGGCCCCGAGCGCGGCATCGAACGGCCGGGGCGCGGCCGGCGGCGTGCGCCGCTTCAGCTCCGGATGCCGCTCGGTGTCGGCGAGCGCGGCCTCTTCGGCGATCACGCTGCGCACGAACAGCGCCAGCGCCGAGGCCGACAGCGACCAGGCCTCGCGTCGCGCCAGCGCCTCGAGATCTTCGCCGAGCGCCGCGCACGAGGCGTAGCGCTGGTCGCGCTCGGGCGCCATCGCGCGCAGCACGATCGCCTCGAGCCCCGACGGGAGCTGCGCCAGCTCGCCCGGCGGCCGCACCGCGCCGCGCTTGAGCCGCGCGAGCACGTCGACGTCGCGCTCCTCTGAGCCCGAGAACGGATTCTGCCCGGTGGCCATCTCATACAGCACCACGCCGAGCGCGAACACGTCGGCGCGCGCGTCGATCTCCTCGCCCCGCGCCTGCTCGGGCGCCATGTACGCCGCCTTGCCCTTGACCATCCCCGGCACCGAGATCGTCTCGCGCAGGCGGAAACGCGCGATCCCGAAGTCGGTCACCTTCACCTCGCCCTCGACGGAGAGCAAGAGATTGGTCGGGCTCACGTCGCGGTGCACCAGCGCGAGCGGCTGGCCCGAAGGAGAGCGCAGCCGATGCGCATAGTCGAGCCCGCGCGCCGCACAGGCCGCGATCAAGATCGCGAACCGGAGCGGCAAGGGCTGGCCGATTTTTTTGCAGCGGTCGAGCAGCGTCGCCAGATCGGCGCCCTCGACCCACTCCATCGCGATGAAGCAGTCGCCCTCGTCGAAGCCGATGTCGCGCACCTGCACCACGTTTTCGTGACAGAGCTGAAACGACAGCTTCGCCTCGTCGACGAAGGTGCGCACGAAGTCCTGATGGCGGGCGAGCTCGGGCGCGATTCGCTTGATCGCCGCCGGCCGCTCCACCCCGCCCGCGCCGGTCTCGACCCCGCGCCACACCTCGCCCATCCCACCGGCGGCGACGCGCGCGATCAAACGGAACCGCCCCACGCTCGAGGACGACATTCGAACGCATCATGATACGTGAGGCACGTCTCTTGAATACAAATCAGCGGTCTGTTACTCATTAACTGATAGAGAGGTCGTGAAAATGCGCAGCTCCATCTTGTGGACCGCGTCGGTGTTGGTGGCCTTCGGCGCGCTCGTCGGGTGCGGATCGCCGGTGGTGAGCGAGCTGCCGGTGCCGCCGGCGGATCAAGGATTTCAACAGGCCATCACGCCGTTTACGGTTCCGCAGGGCCACGAGGTGCAGGCCTGTTTCTTTTTCGCGGTGCCGGGCACGCCGGGCCAGGACGTCTGGGTCAACCGCTTCCAGATCGCCGACTCGCTCGGCTCGCACCACGTGAGCGTCTTCCGGGTCAAGACCATCAGTAATCTGTCGGGGAAGCCCGGAGATTCGGTGTTCAGCATGGACGGCACCGGCCCCTGCTACACCTCGTCGAACTGGTCCGACTGGCCGCTGGTGATGAACTCGCAGATCGCCTCGGACACCGACTGGCAGCTCCCCGACGGCGTGGGCGAGAAGTTCCAGCCGGGCGAGCTGCTCATGCTCCAGGTCCACTTCGTCAACGCCACCACCCAGAAGACGCCGGGGCTCGCCAAAGCGGCGATCAATTTTTACTATCCGAAGACCATTCCGCAGAATGAAATGGGAACGCTGTTCGCCACCAATCAGAACATCCGCATCTGCCCCGGCGACGAGGGCAAGTCGTTCACTAAGACCTGCCACTTCGGCGCCACCACCTCGGTGCACATCATCGGCGCCAACGGCCACTTTCATTCGCGCGGCACCGAGTTCGACATGATGTGCGTCGATCAGACGGGCGGCCTCATCGACCAGTTCTACAAGTCGACCCAGTGGGACGATCCGCTGATGGCGCGCAACTTCGATCAGGTGGTGCCGGCCGGCGGCGGCGTCGAGTGGAAGTGCACCTACGATTTCCCGCAAGGCGGCTGCGGTAATCCCGCCGACTCGTGCTGCTTCACCTTCGGCGGGCTCGTCGAGACCCAGGAGCACTGCAACGCGTTCGTCTACTACTATCCCAAAACGCAGGACATCAACTGCTTCTAACGTGAAGCTGCTCTTCGCCGCGTCGCTGCTCCTGCTCGCGGGCTGTCCGCAAAAACCCGACTGTCCGATCGGCTTCATCGGGGATCCGCAAAAAGCGCCCGAGGCGGTGGTGCTGTGGACCGACGGCGTGTCGGGACAGTTTCACGAGCTCACCGACGGGCAGGCGCTGCCGCTCGAGCCGCCGCCGCAGGGCGGCTACGTGATGTACGTCGGCGCCAAGGTGCGAAACGTCGAGGGCTGCGGGCTGCAATTCTCGGCGACGATGTACGATCAGATGACCGGCGCGCAGGTCGGCTTCGACGCGCGCTCGACCGATCTCACCATCGGCGCCGACGGCTGGGGCTATCCGCAGTCGAACAACTCCAACGTCTCGAACGTGAACGGCTGCCCGCAGGTGAGCACCAAGGACGTCCAGGGCGTCACCTACAACTTGCGGATGATCGTCACCGATAAGCGCGGCCGCTCGGTCACCATCGATCACCCGATCGTGCCCACCTGCGCCGCGTCCGATCCCGACGAGCAGCAGCACTGCCTATGCACATGCTCGAAAAATTACTATCCAGGAAAATGCCCACTCCACGCCCCCGACGATGGCGGCCCCGATCGCGACTGAAAATTCTTGTAGTCCCGATCGCGTTTCGATAGCCTGCTCGTTCACAACTGTCCCGTCGGGGGTCCTGCATGTCCAAGAACGCGCTCTTCGCAGTCACGTTGGTGATCGGTTCCAGCTTTGTCATTGGTTGCGGTTATCACCCGTACCTGGTTTGGAATCCGGCGCCGCCGGCCGCCCAGGCGCAGGGCAAGGTCGCGGTCCAGATGGTGCCGAACAAGCGCCCGCCGAAGCACGGCGCCGAGGACGTGAACAAGCTCGGCAACCAGCGCAACGGCTGGGGCATTCCGTTCGCCATCGAGCTGCCGGCCAGCCACGAAACGCTCGACGCGGATCTCGCCAAGCTGGTGACCGACGCCGCGCAGGCCGCGGGCATCGGCGCCACCACCGTGCAGGACAAGTCGGCGACCGCGCATCTCTCGGTCGAGATCACCGAGTTCTGGTGCGACGGGTATCCGCCGGCCTACAAGGCGGGCGCGACCCTCAACGTGGTGTTCCTCGATCCGGGCTCGAACGGCGTGCGCATGACCATGCCGGTTCACGCCGAGGACGGCGGCTGGGATTGCCGCACCGGTTATCGCGGTGTGATGAAGAAGCTCTACAGCCAGCTCGTCACCGCGTTCGCGCAGCCGCCGGTTCACGCCGCCGCGCTCGGCGCCGCGCCGGGTGCCCCTGCCGCGCCCGCGCCCGCCGCTCCCGCCGGCCGCTAGTCTCCCGCTTCGCGCCTCCCCGTTCGTCTCCTCTCTTCACCACACATAGCTGACCGCCGAGCGCACCTCGATGCCGGCTGCGATCGACCGCGCCCGCAAGGCCGAGTCGATCCCCACCTGCGCGCCGAGGCCGCGCCAGATGCGTCCGTAGACATCGACGCCGGGCGAGAGATAGGTGACGCCGTCGCCGAGGCCGGTGGCGTCGCGGCTGGCCTGCGCGGCGGAGGCGAACGACTCGATCCCGCCGAGCTTGACGATGAACCAGAACCGCTCGATGAAGCGGTAGGGGAATTTGGTGCCGAGCTCGAGGCGATAGGTGAAGTCGTCGGCGAAGCCGCGGGTGCGAAACCAGTAGCCCGCCTCGGCGGTGAGGTAGTGGACCACCGGCCAGCGACGCACGCCGCCGAACGAGTAGCCGAACGCGACGCGGGTCTCGACGTCCCATTCACCGTCGCCGGTCGGGAGCGAGCGCGCGACCAGCTGCGCATCGGGCGACGCGTTCGGTCCCGCGTTTGGAAGGGGATCGCCGGTCGGAAAGCCGACGATCACGCCGAACGAGAGGCGCACCGGATGGGTGATGAGGCCGGTCCAGGCGCCGAGCCGCCAATCGCCGACGCCTTCGGTGTAGCCCTGCTTCGCGATCTCGCCCCTTCGGTAGAGCGTGCCCTCGACGGTGGCGGTGAGCCAGCGCGACAGGATCCCGACCTCGCCGTAGAGGCCGACCACGTGCTGGGTGTACGGCACGATCGGCACCACCTTGAAGTCGGGATCGTAGAAGCGATCGGTGCCGAGGTACGAGTAGGAGGCGCCGAGATAGAAGTGGCCCTGGTCGCGGGTCCAGGCGCCGGCCTGGGCGAGCGACGGAAACAGCAGCACGGCGAGCAGCGCGAGAGGTTTCACGGCGACGAGAGCGCCGCCTTGGCGACCTCGAGGCCGTAGGGCTTGCAGAAGACGAACACGTTGTCGCGGCTGGCAACGACGTCGGAGCCGCGGAGGAAATAGGACTGCGCGCCCGAGGTGGATTTCAAGGTGGCGATCTCGAGATCGCCTGCGAGCGCGTCGAGCGAGGTGCCGAGATCGTCGCGCGCGGTGAGCACCACCACCGGGCCGGGCACGTCGGAGCAGAAGAAGTCGGCGCCGAAGCGCAGCTCGATCAGATCTTGCGCGGGATAGTCGAGGAGCGCGACCGATCCCGAGCCGAGATGGCCGGCGCGCCCGATGAACGTGCCGCTGCCGGCCGCGGTCGCCGCGCCGAGATCGGCGCCGGTCAGATCGCCGAGCCCGACCGAGGCCGCGCGCGCGGCGCCCTCGTCGACGAACCGGGCGCGGCACCCGCCGGCGACCACCAAGGCGACCAGCAGCGCCCCGCGCATGGAATCAAAGCGCCCGCAGATACGCGACCAGATCCTTCTTCTCGGGGGCGCTCAGGTGCGTTTGCAAAATGACGTCGAAGAACTCGACCGAGTCTTCGAGGGTGAGGAGGCGCCCGTCGTGGAAATAGGGCGGCGAGTCCTTGATCCCGCGCAAGGGCCAGGTCTTGATCGGCCCTTCGGGGCGGCCGGGATAAAACCGCTCGACGTGAAGGTCGTGCATGCTGTTGTCGGTGAACTGGGTCACCGGCGGATGGCACGAGGCGCACAGCGCCTTGCCGTTAAACAGCTTCTCGCCGCGCAGCTCGGCCGCGCTCGCCTTCGACGGGATGAGCCGGTTCAGGATGTCGAGCTTGGGCGCGGGCGGGAAGTCGATGATCGCGTTGAAGTCGCCCATGTGGTTGGTGTTGGCCTTGTCGAGGTTGCGCCCGCCGATCGCCGCCAGCATGGTGGTGTCGCCGTCGAAGTACTCCTCCACCTCGCCGAAGTGATCCATCGAGCGGATCGAGCGCCGCGACGAAAAGATCAGCTCGGCGTAGTTGCCGCGCATGGTCGGGGTGTCGACGCGCAGGCGCGCGTAGTTCGGCCGCGAGGCCGGCTCGAGCTCGATCGCGCCGTTGGTGTGCCCGTTGGTGTGGCAGGCGAAGCAGCTCACGCCCTCGGACGGCTGCGGCGTGGTGCGATGCTCGGTGGTGTTGAACCAAGTGGTCTGAAACGGCGTGACCAGGAGGCGCAGCCCGTCGAGCTGCTCGGGCGTGAGCAGCCCGTTGAACATGTTGAAGTAGTTTCCGTAGGTGATCTCGACGCCGCGGCTCACGTCGCCGAGCTCGGGATGGGTGGTGAGATAGAGCGGCGGCGGAAACTCGGGCAGAAAGCAGTCGGGGATGTCCATCCCGACGTCGAAGCGCTCGTGCTCCGGGTGCACCTTCAGATACTCATGCGGAAAGACGATGTGCGCCGTCGAGTGGAGCGGATGGTCGAGCGGCTTCCACGGGAAGTTGTCCTTCTTGAGGATCTCGTCGGGCGACTGCGCCGCGTATTTTTCCCAATTCGAAAAGCCCTTGGGCAGGCGCGCCGCCGGACCGATCGGCTGCGGCTTGCCGCCCGACATGGTGACGTGCGACTCGTTGCGGCAGGTGAGATCGTAGCGCGACTCGAGCAGCGCGCGCGCGGCACGATCGACCGCCGGCCGCTGCGCCCTCATCTTCGCCATCCACACCGAAAACGGCATCCCGAGATCGGGCCCGGCGAACGACGTCGGCCCGGAGCCGCCATAGCGATAAAGCGGGTCGGCGGGATTGGCGCGGCCCGGCGGGCACGCCGGATACGGCTTGAGCCCGTGGCGGTCCTCGTGCTTGCGCCACTCGTCGAGGTCCTTCTGGTTTTTGGCGCCCGGGCTCTGCTTCAAGAACAGGTCGGTGTCGTCGGCCTGCGCGGGCCTGACCGGGACGGCGCACAGCGCGGCGGCGGCGATGAAAAGAAGGATTCGGTTCTGCATTTCAAAACACCCCCTGTTGCTCGGGTAAAGAGCGGCCGCCGGCAGTTTATCCATCCGAGCGAACTGCGCAAGCGCGGAAGACGGCCGGGCCGGAACCGCGCCGTGATTGCCGACGGGGGCGGCTCGTGTTAACCAATTCGCTGATGCCCATTCCGCACGATCAGATCGATGCCGACGCGGAGAAGGTCGTGCGTCGACTGACGCGCAGCGGCTTCTCCGCCTACCTCGTCGGAGGCTGCGTGCGCGACCTCTTGCTCGGCCGCACCCCCAAAGACTTCGACGTCGCGACCTCGGCGACCCCGCCCGAGATCAAGGCGCTGTTTCGCAACTGCCGCATCATCGGACGGCGCTTTCGGCTCGCGCACGTCTTCTTCGGCCCGAAGATCATCGAGACCTCGACCTTCCGCGCCAACCCGCGCGAGAACGAGCCGGTCGAGAGCGCCGAGCTGTCGGGGCCAAGCGGAGACGGCCGGGGGCCCGCACCGTCGGAGAACGAGCTGCTCATCCGGCGCGACAACGTGTTCGGCAGCGCCGAGGAGGACGCGCGGCGGCGCGACTTCACCATCAACGGGCTGTTCTACGATCTCGACGCCGAAGAGGTGATCGACTACGTCGACGGGCTGGCCGATCTGGAACAGCGGACGGTCCGCACCATCGGCGATCCCGACATTCGCTTCCGCGAAGATCCGGTGCGCATCCTGCGCGCGATCAAGTTCGCGGCGCGGCTCGACTTCAACATCGAGCCGCAGGCGTGGCGGGCGATCCTCACCCACCGCGGCGAGATCGCCAAGTGCGCCCCGCCGCGGGTGCTCGAGGAGATCTATCGCCTGATGCGCGGCGGCGCGGCGCGGCGCTCGTTCGAGCTGCTCGAAGAGACCGGCGTTCTCGAGATCTTGATCCCGTCGCTCGACGAGCACCTGCGGAGCGCGCCCGGCGATCGCGCGCGGCTGTACGCCACCCTCGACGGAGTCGACGCGCTCTGGCGCGAGGGCACCGCGGCCTCGAACGCGCTGCTCGCCTGCACGCTGACCGCTCCGACGGTGGCCGACCTGCTCTACGAAGCCGATCCGCCGCAAGGCGGCGACGCCGCGCTCGAGCTGTGGGAGCGCGCGCGGCCGATCCTCGAAGGCATGCGGGCCTCGCGGCGCGACAGCGAGTACGCGCGCCAGATGCTGCTCGCGCAAAGGCGCCTCGGCCCGTCTAAGAAGCGGCGCGCGCGGCCGATGGCGCTGGTGCGGCGCGACTGGTTCGGCGAGGCGCTGGCGCTCTACGAGCTCATGAATCCGCAGCCCGAGGGCGAGATCGCCGACGAGATCGCCCGCTGGCATCGGATGGCGCAGGAGACCGACGCGCCGAATCGCCCGCCCGGTGAAGCGGCCGGCGCGACCCCCGCCGGCGAAGAGCCGCGCAAGCGTCGCCGCCGCCGTCGGGGCGGACGCCGCCGTCGTCGCGGCGCGCTCGGCGACACCAGCGACGTTCAGGCGTAGCGGGTCGGATCGGGCACGCCGGCCTCGGCAAAGCCGCGGCTTCTCAGCACGCAAGAGTCGCAGTGGCCGCAGGCGAGCGCTTCTTCGCCCGATGAGACCGGGTCGTAGCAGGAGTGGGTCAGCCCGTAGTCGACGCCGAGCCCGATTCCGGCGCGGATGATCTCGGCCTTGGACATCGCGATGAGGGGCGCGTGGATCTTCCACTCGACGCCGAGCGCGCCGGCGCGGGTGCCGAGCCGCGCCATCTGTTCGAAGGCGGCGAGGAACTCGGGGCGACAGTCGGGATAGCCGGAGTAGTCGAGCGCGTTCATCCCGGCGAACAGATCGCGCGCGCCGAGCACTTCGGCCCAGGCGAGCGCGTAGCAGAGAAAGAGCGCGTTGCGCGCCGGCACGTAGGTGATCGGAATGTCGCCTCGGCCGATCTCGTCGCGATCTTTCGGCACCGCGATCTCGTCGGTGAGCGCCGACCCGCCGATCCAGCGCAGATCGACCTCGGCGATGCGGTGCTCCTCGGCGCCGAGAGCGCGCGCGACCTTGGCGGCGGCGTCGAGCTCGATCGCGTGCCTTTGCCCGTAACGGAAAGAGAGCGCGTGACATTGAAAGCCGCGGGCGCGGGCGATCGCCAGCACCGTCGCCGAGTCGAGCCCGCCCGAGAGCAGCACCACCGCGCGTGTCATCCGCCTCCGAGTATACTGGCCGCCATGCCTTCGCGCAGCTTCACCGAGACGCTCGCCGCGGCGCTGGCCGCCGGCACCGTCGAGCACTATCGCGACGCGGCGCTCTACGATCACGACTACGGCCGCCGTCGTGAGGACGTGCGCTACTACCGCGCGCTCGCCCGGCAGGTGGGAGGGCCAATCCTCGAGCTCGGCTGCGGCACCGGCCGCCTGCTGGTGCCGCTTTTGCGCGACGGTCACGAAGTGGTCGGCGTCGATCTGGCCGAGCCGATGCTCGCCCGGCTGCGCGAGCGGATCGCCCGCCTCTCGCCCGAAGCGCGCGGACGCGCCACGATCAAGCGCGCCGACTTTCGCGCGCTCCTGCTCGGGCGCCGCTTTCCGCTGGTGGTGTGCCCGTTCAACGCCTTCATGCACCTCTATACCCGCTCCGACGTGGAGCGCTGTCTCGCGTCGGTGCGCGCGCACCTTGCGCCGGGCGGCCGGTTCGTCTTCGACGTGATGAACCCCGACCTGCGCTGGCTGTCGCGCGATCCGCGCCGCTATTGGGACCGCACCCGCTATCGCGATCCGACCACCGGGCGCAAGATGATCGGCTCGACGCGAATCGCCTACGACGCCGCGCTGCAGATCTGCTTTTTGCACAACCGCATCGAGGCGGAAGACGGACGCGGGCGCGCCAAGGTGGTGCGCCTGACCCAGCGCTGCTTCTTTCCGCTCGAGCTCGAGGCGCTGCTTCACTACAACGGCTTTGCCGTCGAGAAAAGGTACGGCGACTTCGGAGGCGGCGCCTTCGAGCCCGACTCCGAAGAGCAGCTCCTGGTGTGCCGCTCGCGATAGCGCTCAGGCCGGGAGACGAATTTCCGGCTTCTCTTTGCGGCGGCGATAGAGCAGCGCGGTGCGGCCGAGCACCGACGCCAGCTCGGCGGTGCACGCTTCGGCGAGCGCGGCGGCCATCTCGTGGCGATCGCCGGCCGACTCGCCGAGCTTGATCTTGATGAGCTCGTGCTCTTCGAGCGCCACGTCGGCGGCGCCGATCAGCCCCTCGGAGATTCCCTCCTTGCCGACGTGAATCACCGGATCGAGGTGGTGGCCGAGCGATCGAAGGTAACGGCGCTGCTTGCCGGTCAGCATGGGCACGCTTGGGGGATCATTTTCGCCATGGTAGCACGGCCGCCCGTCGGGCCCGCGGCCCCGAATCGGGCGAAAAACCGCCGCGGCTCAGCGACGGGAAATTCGCGATTCTCGACGGGAATTCGCCCGAAACGCACGTCTCCGACGGGAAAGGCGCCGCCCGCCGGGCGCTCCCCGTCGAGAAATTGATATCGCTGCGTCGCAAAATAATTGACAACTCCGTCGAGGATTGACTAGGCTGTGCCGCAACAATCTCCTTCAAGGAGGATCGGGATGGCCGAGAAGGTTGCGAAGGTTGGTGTGAAGCGTGAACCGGGATTCCTGTACTTCCTGCGCGGCTCGGACGTGTGGAAGACGCCGATGAAGCGCGCGGGCGGGCCGTCGGCGGCCGGCAAGGCGGAGAAGGTCGCCGCAGGGAACTTCACCCGCGCCGAGGGGTATCTCTACTTCCTCGACTCCGCGGGGGACGTGTCGCGCGCCAAGCGCGCCGTCGGTGGCCAGAAGCGCAAGAAGGCCGCCAAGAAGGTCGCCAACAAGAAGGGGGCGGCGAAGAAGCCGGCCAAGAAGAAGGCGGCGAAGAAGCCGGCCAAGAAGAAGGCCGCGGCAAAGAAGAAGGGCACGCGCTCGTCACTCTCGCCTCGCGCC
>JANWLJ010000177.1 GCA_025450955.1 Polyangium sp. (in: bacteria)
AATTCTGCCCATGCAGCGCGAGGACTTCGTCGGCATCTTCACGGCGATGGACGGCTTGCCGGTGACCATCCGTCTCCTCGATCCGCCGCTCCACGAATTTTTGCCGACGGAGCAGGCGCAGATCGAGGTGGTCGCGCGCGAGCTCGGGGTGAGCGCCGACGCGGTGCGGGCGCGCAACCAGGCGCTCCACGAAGCCAACCCGATGCTCGGTCACCGCGGCTGCCGGCTGGCGATCACCTTCCCCGAGATCTACGAGACCCAGGTGCGGGCGGTGATCGAGGCCGCCTGCGAGGTGAGGCGCGCCGGCGTCGACGTCCGGCCGGAGATCATGATCCCGCTCGTCGGCCACGAGCGCGAGCTCGAGCGGCTGCGCGGCCTCGTCGAGCGCACCGCCTCCTTGGTCCTCGAGCGCGAGCGGGTCGAGGTCAGCTACTCGATCGGCACCATGATCGAGCTGCCGCGCGCCTGCCTGGTCGCGGATCGGATCGCGGCCTACGCCGACTTCTTTTCTTTCGGCACCACCGATCTCACCCAGACCACGCTCGGCGTTTCGCGCGACGACGCCGCGCGCTTCCTCGGCGAATACGTGCGGCTCGGGATCTATCCGACCGATCCGTTCGTCGCCATCGATCGCGACGGGGTCGGTCAGCTCATCAAGATCGGCGTCGACAAGGGCCGTTCGCAAAAGCCCAAGCTCAAGATCGGGATCTGCGGCGAGCACGGCGGCGAGCCGTCGTCGATCGCGCTCTGTCACGGCCTCGGCTTCGACTACGTGAGCTGCTCGCCGTTCCGCGTGCCGATCGCGCGCCTCGCCGCCGCGCAGGCCGCGCTCCTCGAGAAGCGCGCCCGCGAAAGCGCCGCCTGACACCGACCGCAAGGCGACGGAGCAGCGCTTGCTTTATCGCGCTCAATTGGGCAACCTTCGCGCCACATCAAGGTTCCAACCGACGATATGCCACGCTCCGCGCTCGCGCTCCTCGCTGCCGTCGCTCTCTTAGCGGGGTGCCACCTCGACATCAACGATCCCGGCTCGGACCCGCCCGCCGGGATCTTCTATTTCCCGTCGGGGATCGCGATGGATCCGGCCGGTCAGTATCTCTACGTCTCGAACGCCAACGCCGATCTGCGCTACGGCGGCGGCACGGTGCAGATCGTCGACACCGAGCGCTTCGACTGCGCCTTTCGCGCCTTCAAAGGGCTGCCGCAAGATCCCGCCGCCCAGTGTCCGAACGCCTCCGCCGACGCCAAGCTGTGCCAGACCGATCCGCTCGATCCCACCCTCACCAACTGCGGGCCGCAGCCGAACTTCGCCGCCGCGCTGCCCGACGTCAACGATCCCTTGCCGTTCATCGTCGGCGACAAGGGCGCGCAGACGGTGCGGGTCGGCAACTTCGCCGGACAGGTGGTGGTGCAGAAGGTAGGCGGCAGCGCCAACCTGCGCCGGCTGTTCGTCGCGGTGCGCGGCGATCCGTCGGTGACCTTCATCAACGTCGATCTCGATCACGACTCCGCCACCCGCGGCATGCTCGACTGTTTCAACGGCGCGCCGCCGCCCGGGGATGCCCCGCCTTCGTGCGCGGCCTCGAACCTGGTGCAGGCCTACGCCTGCGTCGGCAAGCCGAATTGTTTGATGACCCAGAACAACCTGCCGCCCGAGCCGTTCGGGATGGGCCTCGACGAGGGCACGCTCGCCGACGGCACCGCCTACGCGCGGCTGCTCGTCTCGCACCAGGACGGCGGGCAGGTCTCGCTCATCGACGTGCGGTCGAGCCCGCAGCTCATCGATGTCTCGAGCCCGTTCTTCACGCCGGTGATGCAGACCGCCGGCATGTCGCGCAACGGCGCCTTCGGGCTGGCGGTGCAGCACCCCGGCTCGTCCTCCTCGTCGTGGTATCTCACCTCCAACCTGCAGCCGGTCATCTCCACCTTCCGCGTCGCCGATCTCGGGGTGGTGGTCCCGTCGGTGAGCTTCTCGATCGGCGGCTCGTTCGCGATGGGCAATGACGTGCGCGACGTGGTCTTCGACGAGGACGGCCGGCGCGCCTTTCTCACCGAGAACAATCCGCCGTCGCTGGTGGTGCTCGACACCGGGCCGGGGATGACCGCCGCCGACCCGGGCGTGGCCGCCAACCAGCTCGTCGACATCGTCGACGTGTGCCAGACCCCGTCGCACGTCAAGGCGCTGCCGGTCGACGTGCCGGGCGCGCCCGGCCAGCCGCCGCGCCACACCTCGCGCCTGTACGTCGTCTGTTTCCTCTCGAACCAGGTGATGGTGGTCGATCCCGATCTGCCGGCGGTGCTCGACACCATCCTGGTCGGGCGCGGGCCGAACGATCTCGCGTTCAACATCACCCCCGACCACCCGCACCCGGCGCATCCCTACGCGTTCGTCACCAACTTCAGCGAGTCGACGATCGGCGTGATCGATCTCGATCCCAATTCGCCGACCTGGGACCGGATGGTGGCGCGCATCGGCATCCCCGTGCCGCCCCCGCCGGTCTCCTCCTCTCCGGTGCTATGAGACGCATTCTCTTGATCGCTCTCGTCGCGGCGGCCCTCGGCCTGCCGATCGTCGCGTGCAACCAGAACGTCATCAACACGCCGATCCGCAGCTTCGATCGGCCCTCGGACGTCGCGCTCACCTGCGTGCAGGGCGATCCGGTGGCGCAGCGGCTCTACGACGCGCATCCGCTCTCCGACTGCACGCCGGAGAACATCATCAAGCTCAGCTTCGACGCCACCGGCGCGCCGAACCCCGACGGCGGCTTCAACCCGCAAGAGCGCGCGCTGGTGACGCAGTCGGCGCGCGGCGAGCTCACCCTCGTCGACATCAACGGCAACCAGCTCGTCGATCTGCGCCCGTTCACCCCCGGCTTCGGCTTTCTGCCGGTCGGCAAGCTGCCGACCCACGTGCGGGTCGCCGAGGACGGCTGCCGCGCGGCCACCACCAACACCGACTCGTGCGATCTCTCGCTCATCGATCTGCCGACGCTGTACAACCTGCCGCGCAAGCCGCTCATCTCGGACGGCGGCATCCCGGACGGCTCGCCGCTTGGGCAGCCGAGCTTCGGCGATGAGGTGGTGGATCGAATTCCGATCAACGTCGACGGGCGCGAGCTTTTGGCGCGGCCGAGCTGGATCGAGCTTCAGCCGACGGCGCCCAAGCCGGCGAGCGGGCCGCTTCCGGAATCGTACGCGGGTCTTCACGGCTTTCAGCCGGGCGGCACCCCGGGCCAGTGCCTCGGCGGCTCCTATCACGCCTGGGTCGCGCTGCCGACCTGCCAGCTGGTGGTCGAGGTCAACCTCGAAGGCGGCCTCGACGCGGCCGGCAAAGCCGAGCGGCCCGGCCAGGTGGTGCGCGCGGTGCGCGTCACCCAGAGCGGCGCCGAGGTGGTGAGCGATCTGTCGACGATCTCCTGCCCCGAGGAGTGCCCGCCCGCGCCGGCGCCGCTTTCACCTCAAGATGGTGGCGTGAGCGCGCCCGCCGACGGCGGGGTGGCGCCGCTAGAGCCCGACTTCGACGCGGGCGCGGCTCCCGACGGTGGCGACGGCGGCGTGGTTCCGCGGCTGCCGGACAACCAGGCCTATCCGGGCACGCTCGCGCTCGACTTCGAAAATGGAGTGGGGCGGCTGTTCATCGGCGATCTGGCCGGCGAGCGGATCACCATCGTGCCGATCGACGGCGTGAGCGGCGCGCTCGGAGCGCCGCGCGCGGTCACGCTCGAAAAGGGCGCGCTCGGCGTGCAGGTGGTGCGGGTCTCGCCGCGCTCGCAGGCGGGCAAGTTCCTCTACGCGGTCGCGCGCGACGGCACGGTGCGGGTCATCGATCTCGATCGCGAAGCGGAGTGCGAGACCAACCCCGACCCGCGCGCGGTCGAGGCGCTGCCGGTCCCCAAGGACAAAGACGGCCTGCCGATCGCCGATCCGCTCCCGACGGCGCGACGGCTCGGCTGCTTCCCGCTCGGCGATCCCAACACGCCGCCGCGCTCGCCGCTCTTCACCTCGCCCGGGATCGTGCTGCCGAACGGCGCGCTGCCGCGCGATGTCTCGTTCGTGCACCTCGATATCTTGCCGGTGACCGATCCCGCCGCGCCGCCGGTGGCCGCCGCGCCGACGACGATGGTGGGCGACTTCGCCTGGGTAATAGGCTCCGACGGGCGGGCGACGGTGGTCAACCTGTTCGACGCCTGTCCCGAGCCGAACGTGCCGCAGTCGATCAACAACAACATGGCCGGGCCCTACACGCCGGCCTGCTCGCTCGGCAACGTGCCGGCGTCGCGCTTCCCCTCGGGCGAGTCGACCGCGAAGGTCGATCCCGGCAGCCCGCTGCCGCTCGTAAATGATCGCGCCGCCCACCGGATTCGGCAGAGCAACGACCGCTTCCTCCTTCTCAACTCCGCCGACACCAGCGGCGCGCCGCGCGTCGACGATCCCAACAATCCGTTCACCGTCACCGTCAACGGCGTGGCCGCGGCGGCGCCGAACACCCTCGCCGTCGACGGCGGCGCCGCCCAGCCCACGCCGCCTTCGGATCTCGGCGCGCCGGTCGACGCCGGCGTCGCGCTGCCGGGCCTGGTCACCGAGATCAATTCGTTCCAGCGCCCGGAGACCATCGCCTTCTACGATCCCGATCACGTGCGCAACGAAACCTGGAGCGTCGCCTGGCAGGGCCTCATCCCGTCGACGGATCGCAGCCTCGGTCGGATGGTGCCCGGCGAGCTCGCCGACGCGGGCGCGCCTCCGACGGCTTTGCCGATGCTGGTCGATAACGGCGCCGCCTTCTGCACTCGCGGCGTGCAGCAGGGCGATCAGCTGGTGCTCGACGGCTGCACCAAAGACACCGACTGCGACTTCGCCCAGGCCTGCATCCGCGATCCCGGCGCGCCCAAAGACGTGCCGAACGGGATGTGCCTCGATCGCGATCCGACTTTGCAAGCCGCCGAGAAGAAGGACTGCAGCCCGCTTTTGCGCTCGCCCCGCACTTTTCAGATCAGCTCGGCGCGGCAGGGCGCGGCGCTGGCGACGGGCGAGGTCACCGATGTGCTCCAGATCCAAGACATCGACGAGGAGCCGGACGAGCTCGATCCGGTCGACTGCACGACCTCGGGCGACGCCTGTCCCATCCTGATCGGCGCGGCCACGGACGCGCACGGCCAGCCGGTCGATCTGCCGACCACCTGCGAGAAGATGCCCGACGGCTCGCACCGCTGCGTGCGCATGTGCAGCACCGATGCCAAGCTGGCGGCGGACAGTCCGGAGCGGCTGTGCGGCGGTGACTTCGTCTGCGGGCTCTCGGTCATGAATGACCAGCGCTGTATGCTCGGGCCGCTCGATCCGGAGCTGTTCGAGGCGCGCAGCCAAGGCGGCTCCGGCTGCGTGCGCGAGCTTCAGAACTACGAGGTTCACGGCCAGGCGTTCGTGGTCTCGGGATCGGTGAGCGGATTTTTGAGCGACCTCGAGCCCGACCCGACCACCCGCGAGTGCGTGGTGCCGCCGATCTCGTCGCCGTACGTGCGGCTGCACCAGCCGCGCATTCCGGTGGCGCTGTCTCAGCTCACCCCCTGCCCGAGCGGCGTCGACATCTTCTCTTCGATGAGCGGAGTGCCGGCGGCCTGCCTGTTCTCCGACGGGCCGAAGGGAAGAGAGATCCATTTCGAAAATCCCTACTTCGCGATCGGGGTGGTGGTCCCGGCCGCGCAGCTCGTCCCACCGATGAAGACGGTGCTGTCGTTCAACGTGATCGGCGGCGGGGCGCCGCTCTCGGTGCCGCTCATCATCGACGCGCAGGCGCAGCAGCCGATGGCGGTGGTGACCGCGCCCGACCGCGCCACCGTCTACATCGTCGACGAGGGCAAGTCCTCGGTCGCGACCGGCCTGCGCGGCCAGCTCTTCCGCCTCTTCTCCGCCTCCCAGTCGCTCGACCATCTGTTCGTCATCCGTTAGTGCTTTTCCGAGAATCTCCTTTCAAAAATTTGCTGCGCACGCCGGCCGGTGTTCCAATGTAGGCGGAGGTAGGACGGCGATGCGCGATCTCGAGCGTTGGAAGGACAAAGTGGAGCTGTCGCTCGACGGGCGGCAGATCTTCTTCCTCTTCTTCGGGAGCGCCGCGCTGGCGTGTCTCATCTTTGTCGCCGGCGTGCTGATCGGAAAGCGTCTCGAGGCGCGCGCGCTGGCGATGGCGCCGGCGCCGGTGGAAGATCCGCTCGCCGCGCTCGATCAGCTCGGCGACGCCGACCAGGCCGACGACGGGCTCACGTTTCATCGCGCGCTCACCCACGCCGCCGCGCTACCGCAGGTTGCCGCCGCCGCGCCGACGAGGCCGCTGCCAACGGTCAAGCCGATCGCGCCCGAGGCCAAGGCGCCGCTTCCGGCCGGCAAGCCCGAAGTGGTGACGGTGGCGCCGAAGAGCAAGAGCGATCCGAAAGAGAAAAAAACGGTCGACGGCGCGACCCACTTCACGCTCCAGCTCTCGGCGTTTCCCGAAAAGGCCGACGCCGAGGCGTTCATGCGCAAGATCGAATCGGCCGGCTATCATCCGTTCTTGGTGGCGAGCGAGATCCCCGGCCGCGGCATCTTCTATCGCGTGCGCGTCGGTGACTACGCTTCCCGCCAGGCGGCGATGACGGCCAAGAGCGACTTCGAGCACAAGCAGCGCCTCATCGCGTACGTCGCAAAACTCTGATTGCTCTTTCGCCGGAGCGGCGCGTTTGCTACCGATCAGTGAATGTCGGGGGCCGTTCCGGATCGGGTCGATACGCCGCTCATGCGGCAGTACCTCGAGATCAAGGACCAGCATCCCGACTGCATCGTCTTTTTTCGGCTCGGTGATTTTTACGAGATGTTCTTCGACGACGCGGTGGTGGTCGCCCGCGCGCTCGACCTGACGCTCACCACCCGCGACAAGGGAAAAGAGAACCCGGTGCCGATGTGCGGCGTGCCGCACCACGCGGCCAAGCACTATCTCGGCAAGCTGGTCCAGCGCGGCTTCAAGGTCGCGATCTGCGAGCAGGTGGAAGATCCGAAAGTCGCCAAGGGGATCGTGCGGCGCGAGGTGGTGCGGGTGGTCACCCCCGGCGTGCTGCTCGAGGAGGACGAGCTCGATCCCAAGAGTGCGCACTATCTGTGCGCCTGCATCGTCGACGGGGCGCGCGCGGGAGTGGCGCACCTCGACGTGACCACCGGCGAGTTCGCCGCCGCCGAGCTCGACGCGGCGGAGCTGCTCGACGAGCTGGCGCGCCTGGAGCCGCGCGAGGTGCTGCTCGACGGCGCCTCTTCCGAGCCGCTGAAAGCGCGGGTGCGCGCGGCGTGGAACCCCTGGCCCGAGGGCGCGCCGGCCGACGAGCGAAGCGCGCGCGCGCTGCTCGCAAGCGCGCTCGGGCGTGAGATCGACGACGCCGATCAGATGGGCGCGCTGGCGCTGCGGGCAGCGGCGGGGGCGCTGTTCTACGCGCAGTCGACCCAGCCGCGCGGCGCGCTGCCGCTCACCCGCCTTGCGCCCTATCGTCCCGCCGAGCACCTGATCCTCGACGAAGCGACCCGCGCGAACCTCGAGCTGTTTGCGACCTTGCAAGGCCAAAAGCGGGAAGGCGCGCTGCTCTCGGTCCTCGACGAGACCCGCACCGCGATGGGCGGGCGGCTCCTCCGTCGCTGGCTGGCCGCGCCGCTTCTCGACGTGGCGCAGATCCGTCGCCGCCACGACGCGGTCGGTTGGCTCGTCGAGCACGCCGCGCTTCGGGCCGAGCTCGCGTCGGAGCTCGCGCAGATCTACGACCTCGAGCGGCTGGCCGGGCGGGTCACCCTCGGGGTGGCGACCCCGCGCGATCTGGCCGCGCTGGCGCAGAGCCTCGAGCGGCTGCCGCGCATCAAGGAGAAGCTCGACGCTTCGCTCAAAGAGAGCGCGCTGGCGCGGCTCGAGCATCCGGAGCTTCTCGAAGTGGGCGAGGATCTGGCGGCCGAGGTGGCGTTCGAGATCCGCCAGGTGCTCGTCGACGAGCCGCCCGCGCAGTGGCGCGAAGGCGGCTTTTGCCGGCGCGGATTTTCGCCCGAGCTCGACGAGCTGCTCTCGCTCGAGGGCGGCGGCAAGGAGAAGATCGTCGAGATCGAGGCGCGCGAGCGCGAGCGCTCCGGGATCGGCTCGCTCAAGGTCCGCTACAATCGCGTGTTCGGCTACTACCTCGAGATCACCCGCTCGAACCTCGATCGCGTCCCGGCCGACTACGTCCGCAAGCAGACGCTGGCCAACGCCGAGCGCTTCGTCACCGCCGAGCTGGCCGAGTACGAAGCGAAGATCCTCGGCGCCGAGGAGCGCCGGCTCACGCTCGAGCTCGACGCGTTCGAGCGGCTGCGCGCCGAGGTGGCCAAGGCGTCGGGCCGGCTGCTCGCGCTCGCCGAGCTGGTGGCGCGCCTCGATGCGCTCGGCTCGCTCGCCGAGGTCGCCCACGTCTCGGGCTACTGCCGTCCCGACGTGGACGAAGGGCTCACGCTCGCGATCGACGACGGGCGTCATCCGGTGGTGGAGAAGCTGGCGGCGGCGGGCCGCTTCGTGCCGAACGATCTCTTGCTCGATCCCGACGGCGAAGGCGGCGCGCAGCTCATCATCCTCACCGGCCCGAACATGGCCGGCAAGTCGACCGCGATGCGGCAGGCGGCGCTGATCGTGCTGATGGCGCAGATGGGCTCGTTCGTGCCGGCGCGGCGCGCGCGCATCGGCATCGCCGATCGAATCTTCACCCGCGTCGGCGCCTCGGACAATCTCGCGCGCGGCGACTCGACCTTCATG
Organism: Polyangium sp. (in: bacteria); assembly: GCA_025450955.1. Classification (GTDB taxonomy): domain Bacteria; phylum Myxococcota_A; class Polyangia; order Palsa-1104; family Palsa-1104; genus JANWLJ01. Next base: position 8,780 of record JANWLJ010000177.1, read on the forward strand.
GTCGAGATGCGCGAGACCGCCAACATCTTGCGCTACGCCACCCGCCGCTCGCTGGTGGTGCTCGACGAGATCGGCCGCGGCACCTCCACCTACGACGGAATGGCGATCGCCTGGGCGGTCGCCGAGCACCTGCACGATCGCATCGGGTGCAAGACCCTGTTCGCCACCCACTATCACGAGCTCACCTCGCTCGAGCGCGCCCATCCGCACGTGCGCAACTTCTCGACGGCGGTGCGCGAGTGGAAGGACGAGGTGGTGTTCCTGCACAAGGTGGTGCCGGGCGGCGCGTCGCGCAGCTACGGCATCCAGGTGGCGCGGCTGGCGGGACTTTCCCCGTCGGTGATCGCGCGCGCCAAGGAGATCGTGCGCGCGCTCGAGCGCGGCGAGGCGGCCAGCGGAGTGGCCTCGCCCGATCCGCAGCTCTCGCTTCTTGCACCCGTTTCACCGTCGGTGCGTGAGCCTTCGGAGCTGGAAAAGAGGGTGCTCGCCATCGACATCGATGGGATTTCTCCGCGCGAAGCGCTGGCCCTCTTAGCCGATCTGCAAGCGCGCCTGAAGTCGTGATAGGTTTCGCCCGCTGAATTCGAGGAGCGAACCGATGATCACCCAAGCCACCGACGAGCCCGGGCGCGCTGCTATTTTGAGCACGCTCGAGTGCCGGAACCCCGCCACGCTCGAGCGGCTCGGCGACGTGCCGGTGTTCGATCGTGCCCAGGTCCAAGAGCGGGTCGCGCGGGCGCGCCGCGCGCAGGCGGCCTTTAGCCGCACCTCGTTTGCCGAGCGGCGGCGCGTGCTCCGCAAGCTCCTCGACTACGTGGTCGCGCACCAGGAGGAGATCTGCCGGCTGTGCTCGCGCGACTCGGGCAAGACGCTCGTCGACGCGGCGATGGGCGAGGTCTTTCCGGTCTGCGAAAAGCTGCGCTACACCCTCGCTCACGGCGAGCGCGATCTCGCTCCCGAGCCGCGCGGCTCGGGCGTGCTCGCCCATAAAAAAGTGCGCGTCGAGTATCCGCCGCTCGGGGTGGTCGGCGTGCTCTGCCCGTGGAACTTCCCCTTTCACAACATCTTCTGCCCGACCGTCCCGGCCCTGTTCGCCGGCAACGCGGTGGTGGTGAAGGTCTCGGAGTGGACCTCGTGGTCGGCCGCCGATTTTCAGGCGATCTTCGACGAGGTGCTGACCGCCTGCGGGCAGCCGACCGATCTGGTTCAGATCGTCACCGGCGCGGGCGAGACCGGCAGCGCGCTGGTCACCTCGGGCGTCGACAAGATTTTTTTCACCGGCTCGCCGCAAAACGGCAAGAAGGTGATGCAGGCGGCCGCCGATACGCTCACTCCGGTGGTGCTCGAGCTCGGCGGAAAAGATCCGATGATCATCTGCGACGACGCCGATCTCGATCAGGCGGCGGCCACCGCGATGCTCGGCGTGTTCACCGCCTGCGGTCAGATGTGCGTCGCCGCCGAGCGGCTGTACGTGATGGACGGCATCTACGACCGCTTCGTCGAGAAGGTGACCGCGCAGGTGCGCGCGCTTCGTCAGGGGCCGCCCACCGACGATCCGGGCGGGCGTTACGACGTCGGCGCGATGACCATGCCGCGGCAGCTCGAGATCATCGAGCGGCAGATCGACGACGCGGTGAAGCGGGGCGCGCGGCTCCTCACCGGCGGGCGCCGCAACCCGAGCTTGAAGGGGCAGTTCTTCGAGCCGACCGTGCTCGTCGACGTGACCTCCGAGATGGCGGTGGTGCGCGAGGAGACCTTCGGTCCGGTGATGACCATCGCGCGCGTCTTTAGCGAAGACGAAGCGGTGCGGCTCGCCAACGACTGCGCCTACGGACTCGGCTCGAGCGTGTTCACCAAGGACGCGGCGCGCGCCGAGCGGATCGCGAGCCAGATCTCCGCCGGCATGACGGTGGTGAACGACTACGGGCTCGCCTACATGATGCAGTCGGCGCCGTTTGGCGGCGTGCGCACGAGCGGCTTCGGGCGCATCAACGGCCGTGAGGGCCTGAGGGCCTGCTGCAACACCAAGACGGTGGTGACCGATCGCCTGCCGCTGCACGTCGGGATGTCGTTTTATCCGATCAAGCCGCAGACCTTCCCGATGCTGTCGAGCGTGGTGTCGCTGATCTATTCGCGCGGCGTCGTCGGGCGGGTGCGCGCGGCGAAGAAGCTGGCGCGCAGCTTGTGGTCGCTTTCGCGGAGCTAAAGGAGAGAGCATGGAGACCGAGACCGCATCCACCGAGCCCGCGCGCAAGGCGAC
>JANWLJ010000178.1 GCA_025450955.1 Polyangium sp. (in: bacteria)
GCCCACGGATGGGTCCCATACTTTTCGGCGAGCGCCTCGGCCATTTTCCGCCCGGTCGCGTTGAGCGGCGGATCGATCGCGCCGCAAAATTGGTTGTGCAGCGAAGAGTCGGTCTGTCCGTGCCGAACCAGGTAGAGGCGCAGCGCCATCGGTCCCTCCGTGATAACTTCGGATGTTACATGAAGCCGATAAAGGCGCCGCCGCCGACGCGCCTCGAGCCGCCGGCGCGTGCCCGGGAGACGCTGATTCGGCTGGTCTCCGATCTGCTCCGGATGCCGTGGCAGCGGGTCGACGCGCGCCACTATCTCGACGACTACCAGGCCTCGCAGTGGCTGCCGCCGACGCCGCTGCGCGAGCTGCAGCTGGCCAAGCTGCGGCGGTTGGTGTGGCACTGCTTTCTCCACGTGCCGTGGTACGCGGCGCGCATTCGCCTGCCGCCGTCGCGGCTCGAGCGCCTCGATGGTCTCGCCGAGCTGCCGGCCGTGAGCGCGGACGAGCGGCGCGACGAGGCGCCGTTTGTCGCCACCACCTTCGAGCCGGTCGCGGCCGAGCGGAGGACCGCCGGCACTCGCGGCAAGCCGGCGCGGGTGATCCTCGACGGCGCCGCGCTCGAGCGGCGGCTCGCGGTGCGGCTGCGGGCCGAGCGCTGGGCGGGCGCGCCGCCCGGCAGATTGTTTTCGCCGTGGCCTTGGGATCGCGAGCTGCGGGTTGCGCACGTGCCGGCGGCGAGCGAGCTCGACAAGCTGCACGCCGAGCTGGTGCGCGCGCGCGGCGCGGTGGTGATGGGGCCCGGCCCGGCGCTCGACGCGCTCGCCCGCGTGATCGAGGGCGCGCCGAGGCCGTCTCGCTGGCGCGCGCTCGTGCGCGGCGCCGAGGCGCAAGTGCGCGGCGGGGTGGTGACCGGCCCCGACACCGCCTCCGGCGGCGGCGCGCGGTTGGCCGGGCTCGCCGGCGCGCGCCTGTCGCGCTGGTACGTCTGCGCCGAGGTGGGCCTGATCGCCGCCACCTGCGATCGCGCGCCGTCGGAGGCCGCGCTGCACGTGCAGGCCGAGCATCTGCTTCTCGAAGTGCTCGGCGACGGCGGCGCGCCGCTCGCGCCCGGCGCGGTCGGCCGGCTGCACGTGACCGACCTGCACAACTACGCCGCGCCCTATCTGCGCCAGGATCTCGGCGATCGCGGCCGGCTGCTTCCGCACCCCTGCGCGTGCGGCCGGGCCCTGCCGCTCCTCGAGCTCCAATGATCGGCGAGGCTCGACGGAAAACGGTTCCCGACGCGGCCCGCAGCGAGCGAACCGGCGCGAGCGGGCGGCTGCGGGTGCTGGTGATCACCAAGATTTTTCCCAACGCGCTCGAGCCGCTCTCGTCGCCGTTCAATCGCCAGCAGTTCGCCGCGCTCGGCCGGCTCTGCGACGTCGAGGTGCTGGCCAGCATTCCGTGGTTTCCCGGCGCGCGCGCGCTCCGTCGCTGGTCGGCGGCAGGGCGGCTCACCCGCGTGCCGCGCGAAGACACCATCGACGGGCTGGCGGTGCGCCATCCGCGCTTCTTGTTCGTGCCGCGCTACGGCCACGCGCTCTCGGGCGCGCTCTACGCCGCATCACTTTTGCCGTCGGTGTTTTCGCGGCGCGGGCAGATCGATGTGGTGCTCGGCTCGTGGGCCTATCCCGACGGCGCGGCGGCGGTGGCGCTCGGAGCGCTGCTCGGCGTGCCGGTCGTGATCAAGCTGCACGGCTCGGATCTGAACGTGGTGGCCAAGCTCGCCGGGCCGCGCGAAAATTTGCGCTGGGCGCTGCCGCGGGCGCGGCGGGTGGTGGCGGTGAGCCGCGCGCTCGGCGACGAGGCGGTGCGGCTCGGAGCGCGGCCCGAGCGGATCGCGGTGGTGCACAATGGCGTCGACGGCGCGCTCTTCTTTCCGCGCGATCGCGCCCAGGCGCGACGCGAGCTCGGCCTCTCGAATCAAAAGCGCCTCCTCTACGTCGGCCGGCTCGAGCGGCAAAAGGGAGTGCTCGATCTCCTCGACGCGTTCGCCCGGCTCGCGCCCGCGCGGCCCGATTTCGCGCTCACCCTCGTCGGTGACGGCTCGGCGCGCGGCGAGTGCCAAACGCGCGCGGCCGCGATCGGCGCCCAGGTGCAGCTCACCGGCGCGCGCCCGCTCGACGAGGTGCCGCTTTTTTTGGCCGCGTGCGATCTGCTCACGCTGCCGAGCTGGAACGAGGGCACGCCCAACGTGGTGCTCGAGGCGCTCGCCTGCGGCCGGAAGGTGGTGGCCACCCGCACGGGCGGCATCCCCGACGTGATCGATTCGCCGCGGCTCGGCGAGCTGGTTCCGGTGCGCGATCCGGCTCAGCTCGCCTGTGCCCTTGAGCGGGTGGCCGACGGCGCCTACGATGGAGCGGAGATCGCGGCGCTCGGCGCGCGCGGCGGCTGGGCGGAGAGCGCGGCCCGGCTGCTCGCGGTGCTCACCGAGGCGGCGGGGAGCCCGGCGTGAACGTCCTCTATCATCATCGCACCCGCGGCCAGGACGTCGAGGCGGTCCACATTCGCGGCATCGTCGGTGGGCTGCGCGGCCTCGGGCACCGGGTCGATGTGGTCTCGCCGCCCGGCGTCGACGTCGAGCGCGCGCCGTCCGCGGTCGCCGCCGCCGCGGGGGGAGCGCCCGCCGCACAGCCGCGCCGTCCGTCGCCGTGGTCGTTCATCTCGCGGCGCGGCGGGTCGAGCGGTTCGTCTGGCAGCGCGCCGACGCGATCGTCACCATCACCAGCTACTTTCGCGACCTCATCCTCGAGACCGGGGTCGCGCCCGAGCGGGTGTTCGTGATTCCGAACGCGGTCGACGACGCGGCGTTTCGCGCCGCCGGCGATGGCGCCGAGGTGCGCGCGCGGCTCGGGCTCGACGGCAAGGTGACCATCGGCTACGTCGGCGCGATCAACTTCTGGCGGCGCGTCGATCTGCTGGTGAACGCGTTCGCGCACCTGGCGGCGCGCCATCCGTCGGCGCACCTGGTCCTCATCGGCGACGGGCCCGATCGCGAGGGCGTGGCCGAGCGGGCGCGCGCGCTCGGGCTCGACGGGCGGGTCACCTTCACCGGCAAGGTGCCGCACGCCGAGATCCCCGCCCACCTCGCCGCGCTCGACGTCGCGGTGATCCCGCACTCGAACACCTACGGCTCGCCGATGAAGCTGTTCGAGTACATGGCGGCCGGCCGGTTGGTGGTCGCGCCGTGGCTGCCGCCGATCGTCTCGGTCATCGGCGAGGACGACGGCGGCGTGCTGTTTCCGCCGCTCGACGAGGCCGGCCTGACCGCGGCGCTCGACGGGCTGCTGGCCGATCCGATCCGGCGCCGCACCCTCGGCGCGCGCGCGCGTGAAAAAGTGATGAGCGACTACGTGTGGCGCCGTCACGCCGAGACCATCCTCACCATCTTCGGCCGGCTCGGCGGCCCGCTTGCCCCCGTCGGCCCGCTCACCGGAGCCGGCGCGTGAGGAGCCGGCTTTTGCGCGGCATCGCTGAGAAGCTGGCGCCCCCGTCACTGCTGGTCACGCGCGGCGCGGGCTCGAGGCGCGAGGTGGCGATCACCTTCGACGACGGGCCCGATCCGCTTTTGCCCGAATATCTCGACGTGCTCGATCGCTTCGGCGCGCGCGCGACCTTCTTTCTCCTCGGCGGCGCCTGCGCCAAGCGCCGCGACGGGCTGCTCGAGCTGGTGCGCCGCGGCCACGAACCCGCCAGCCACGGCTACACCCACCGACGGTTTCCCAGCCTCGCCGCGCCCGCGCTTGCCTACGAGCTCGATCGCACCGCCGCGCTCTTGCCGGTGCCGCGCACGCCGCGTCCGCTGGTTCGTCCGCCGCAGGGCGCGCTCTCGTTCGCCGCCCTCGCCCGCTGCGCCCGCCTCGGCTACACCACTGTGATGTGGTCGCTCGACTCCGACGACTGCCGCACCGAAGATCCGAAGGTGGTGATGGCGCGCACCGCGCCCGAGCGGGTCGCGCCGGGCGAGATCATCCTCTTTCACGAAGGGCAGCGCTGGACGCTCGAGGCGCTGCCCGAGATTTTGACCGGCTTGACCTCGGCCGGCTATGCGCTGGTCACCGTCGGAGAGCTGCTCGCAGGCGGTGCCTGATGAAGCGCGCGCCCGGGTGGGAGGACGACGAGCCCGGCCTTCGCGAGATCTTCGGCGAGCTCGGCCGGCTCAAGCGCCGCGCGCTCGCCCGTCCGCTGATGCCGCTTTTGCTGGCGCTCGGAGTCGCGCTCGCGGCGGTGGGGATGCGCGCGCGCAAGGCGCGCATCTTCGAGTCGCAGGTGGTGCTGCGGGTGACCGAGAGCGATCTCGACGCGCTCACCGCGCCGCGGCCGGCCAAGGAGCTGCGCGCCTACGTCCTCGACGTCGCCTTCTCCAAAGAGGCGCTGCTCGAGCTCATCCACCGGTTCGATCTCTACCCGCGCCAGATGCGCCGCGACCCGAGCTACGCCGTCGAGGCGATGCGCGACGATCTCGAGGTCGAGGTGTGGCGCAACTACTTCCTCGAGGCGCGCGACGTCGACGATCCCGGCCGCACCGCGCGCATCGCGGTCTCCTATCGCGCCAAGGATCCGCACCTCGCCTGCGACGTGGCGCGCGCGCTCGGCGAGCTGATCGTCGCGCACGAGGAGAAGAGCCGCACCGCGATCGCGCTGCGCACCGCCGAGCTGGCCTCCGCCGACGTCGAGGCCGCGCAGGCCGAGCTGGTGCGCCGTCAGGGCGAGATCGTCTCCAAGGAGCTGGCCGCCCGCTTCGCGCCGCCCGCCCAAGCGACCCTGCTCGAGATCGAGGCGGCCAACTTGCAAAAGTCGATCGCCACCGATACCACCCGCTTGACCGACCTGGTCAAGCGCAAGGGCGCGCTCTCGCTCCGCGTGGCGATGGAGTCGCGCCATCTCGGACTTCGCTTCGAGCTGATCGATCCCGGCCATCCGCAAGATCGCGGGCTGTCGCGTCCGAAGGAGCTCGGCGCGATCGGGCTGGTGGTGTTTCTCTTTTGCCTGCCGCTCGGCGCGCTGGCCGCCGGCGCGTTCGACGGGCGGGTCTACGACCTCGACGACGTGCGCCGCCTCGGGCTCGAGCCGCTCGGTCACGTCGAGCCGTTTCCCGGCGACAACGTCGGCGCCCTCGACGCGCGCCTCGCCCGCGAACATCATGTAGAGTGAGGGGACCGTGCCAGTAAGCGACACGCGCACGCTGCGCGACCAGCTCGATCGGATCCTCACCATCATCGCGCGCGCGGCCCGCTTCTGGGTTTGGGCGGGGCTGGTGGTGGTGCTCGGCACCGGCGCCGCGCTGGTGTTCGCGGTCACCCGGCCACGGGTCTATCAATCCGAGACGCTGATCCTCTATCGACAGGGAATTCGCTCGAGCGATCTCGGCGGGCCCGACGCCGAGGGCGGCGATCCGGCGCGCAAGCTCGGCCTCAAGCTCAAGGAGATGGTGCTCAGCCGCACCAGCCTGGAGAAGATCGTCGACCAGATGAAGCTCTATCCGAAGATCGTCGACGATCGCGGGCTGGTCGACGCGGTCGACGAGATGCGCAAGCACATCGCGTTTCGGGTCAAGGACGGCGACACCTTCGGGCTGTCGTTCGAGGGTGAGAACGCCGAGCGGGTGCAGCTCGTGACCGCGCGGCTGGCCCAGACGCTCCTGTCGGAGAACACCCGCTCGAACGAGCACCAGGCCGAGGTCACCAAGCAGTTCCTCGACGCCGAGCAGGAGCGCGCCGACACCGAGCTCAAGGAGAAGGAGACCAACCTCGCCAAGTTTCTCGCCAAGCATCCGGAGTTCGCCAAGGAGACCGCGTCGAACGCCGGCGGCGCCGGCACCGCGATCCGCGCCACTCAGGCCGCCCAGGAGGCCAAGAAGGCCAAGCCGACCGACGCCACCCTGCTCGCGCTCGAGCGCGAGGCCTCGCGCATTCAGGAGCGGCTCGGCATGCCGACCACCCTCAAGCGCAAGAGCGCGCCCGAGATCGATCCCAAGCTGCTCGCGGAGAAGCAGGCCGCCGAGGCCGACGTGCAGGCGGCGCAGAAGGACGTAGCCGAGAAGCTGGCGCAGTTCACCGAGCAGCACCCCGACACCCGCGCGGCCAAGGTGCGGCTGAAGATCGCGCAGGAGCGCTTGCGGCACGTAAGCGACGCGATCGCGCAGCAGAGCGCGTCGCAGCTCGCCAAGCAGCAGGCGGAGAATGCCGACGAGGGCACC
>JANWLJ010000179.1 GCA_025450955.1 Polyangium sp. (in: bacteria)
CACGGCACACCGCACGCGGCACATCGCAACCCCCGCCAGCCGCTGCCGCAGCAGCGGCCCTCCACGACCTCTCTCAAACCACCGCCCATCCCCAGCAGCGGCGCGTACTCGCGCGTCTGCGCGGACCGGTCCTCTTCGCACCATCGCTCCGCGACCGCTTCGCCGCCCGCGCAAGGCACGGCCGCCCCGTCCTCGTCGAAAGCCAACACGACCGCCTCGTCCCACCACCGCCGCCCGCGCTCGGCACTCCGCCCGCGCTCGGCCCTCCGCCGCGCGCGCTCCGCACCGCGCCCGAGACATCCCCGCGCTAAACGTAATCGCCCAGTGAAGATAGATCGCGCAGGCGCAAACGATCAGCGCGGGGAGCACGCGCCTCGACCACAGCCTTACGGCCTGCTCGCGCCTTGGATGCGCCGCGCGCCGCCGCTCCCGCTCCATCGTCTCGGCGAGCTGAACGCGGGCCCGCGACAAGCGCTGTCGCAGCGCCGCGGGAACGATCCCCAGCACCTCGGCCGCGCGCGCCGGCTCCAGGCCCTCGACGGTGATGAGGAGGAGCACCTCGCGGCTCGCCGGCGGCAAGGTCGGGAGCGCCGCTTCGAGCGCGTCGAGCTCACGCCGCGCTTCGACCTGCTCGGCGGGTCCGCTCGCGTGCGCGTTCGGATCGAGCCCGAGCGTGCGCGTTCGATCGCGCCGCGCCCAGCGACGGTGATTGCGATATTGATTGCGCGCGACGGTGAACAGCCAGGCGGCGAGCGAGGTGTCTTCGCGCAGCGCGACGCCGCGCCTTGCGAGCTGCAGAAAAGTCTCTTGAAACAGATCCTCGGCCAGCTCGCGCCGGCCGGCGAGCCGGATGAGGAAGCGGTAGATGCGCGCGTGATAGCGGGCGTAGACCTCGTCGAACGCGGCCTTCTCGCCGCGCCCGAGCGCCGCCACCAGCTCCGCCTCGGACGTCTCGCCCACGATTGAATAACGCTCTCGGCTCGCCAGTGTGACACGGAAAAAGGACCCGCAAAAAAGTCGGTCACGCCGGCTCGCCTCGCGCATTGTCTGAAGTAGGAGGACCCCATGCTGATGCTCTTACGCGAAGGTGGTTGGCCGATCTGGTTCACCCTCCTCTTCGGCCTCGCCGCGCTCGTCGCCTCGACGCGCTTCGCCCGCTCCGCCGATCGCCGCCACCTCGGCCTGGTCATCGGCCTCTCGTTGGCGACGCTCTTTTCGGTCTGTAACGGCGTGGCCGCCGATCTCGCCGCGGTCGGCCACCACTTGAACGCGCACTGGAACAGCTACTTCGCCGCCGGCGGTTACCAGAGCGTCGCGACCGTCACCGCCCAGGGCTGCGCCGAGTCGATGAGCCCCGCCATCCTCGGCTTCACCCTGCTCTCGCTCATCTGGCTCGTCGCCGCCGTCGGCCTCGAACGCGCCGCGCGCCTCGACTGACTTCGCCCTAGCCGTCCTTGACCAGATCGCTGAAGACCAGCCGCTCGAGGACCGCGCGGCCCTCGTCGGAGAGATCGTGGAAGCGGACGCCGGCGCGGGCGCGCACCGGATCGAACCAGACCACCTCGCCCATCACATCGAACGGCGCGTCTTCGAGCGGCTGGAGACGGAGCGGGAGCAGATCGCCGACCCGCGGGGCGAACGAGACGGTCACGCACACGCCGCCGACCGCCAGCGACTCGGATTGCAGATCGACCGCGCGCGGACCGCCGAGGAGCTGCACCTTCAGGTGAACCGGAGCGCGCGGGAACTGGCGCTTCTCGGCGCCGGGCGGGGCCGCGCCGCGCTGGCGGGCGAGCGCCCAAAGATGCAGCTCGCGGATGATCGCCGCGCGCCGCTGCTTCTGCGACAGGGTGAGCGACTGGCGGCGGCTGCGCACCGTGCGATCCATCTCGACCAGCTCGGCTAAAAGGCGCACCGCCTTGGCGGCGTTGGGTTCGGACATGGTCCCTCTACTTTATCACGCGCTACCAGGGCGGACCGAACGCGAAGAAGAAGCCGAACGGCGTTCGCTTGCTGGCGATGACCTCTTGCCCGAAGCACTCGCGGTCGTCGCGGATGAGCGGGATCGCGAAGTCGAGGTTCAAGGTGGTCTGGCTCACCCCGAACCAGTCGCCGAAGATGCGCAGCGAATAGCCGACGTCGGCGGCGACGCTGTTGGCGGCGACCGAGTAGGACTCGCAGCCGGTCACCAGCGCGGCTTCGGCGAACAGCCCGCCGCCGATGCCGCGGATGTAGAGCGTGTGCAGGAGATTCCAGTCGAGCGAGTGGACGAACACGTGCCGGTACTCGACGCGCCCGAACACGTCGGCGCGGCCGAGCAGCGCGTCGACGTCGTAGCCGCGCAGCGCCGACGGGCCGCCGACCGAGAGCATCTGGCGGGCGATGCGCAAGTCGCCGAAGGTGATCGCGCCGGTGAGCGCGAACGCGAGGCCCTGGCCGTCGGCGAGCCGCACGATCTGCTCCCAGCCCGCCGAGGCCGTCCCCTGCGAGAGCACCGCGCCGGAGTCGAGCACCGTCACCACCGCCGAGGCGGACAGATCGAGCGTGAGCGCGCGCACCGGCTCCCACGGATAGAGCCGGTCGTCGTAGCCGAGCCCGAGGCCGGCGCCGAGCGCGGTGCCGGGATTGTCGCCGGCGCCGACCGCCTTGGCGAACGAGGGATCGATGCGCGCCGCCGAGAGGCTCGCGGTCAGGTGCGAGGTGAGCCAGCCCGGCGTCACCTTGCGGCCGAACGAGCGGGTGTAGGAGCCGGAGACGCCGATCTGCGTCGCGTCGGTGTGATAGACGACGAAGCGCATCGCGTTTTTCAGATCGAGGATGCGATCGAGCGAAAAATCGAGCGAGAGATCGAGCCCGAACGAGGGAAAGACCCGCACCAGCCCGCCGAAGTTGTTGTAGATGAACTTCCAGCGCGGCGGCAGGCGATCGTTGAATCGGAGATCGTCATTCGAGCCGGGCAGATCTTCGGCGAGCCGGCCCTGCGGATCGATCTCCACCGACGAGATCGGCGCGGCCGAGTGAAAAACATATTCGTGGCTGCGCGAAAAGCCGTCCCAGCGCTCGTCTATGACGTGGCCTTGGGTGTCGCGCAGCCGCACCGTCACCGGCTCGATAGGCGGGGCGGCGCCGCGCTTCTCCACCACCACGTGATGAACGAAGCCCGCGCCCTCGCGCTCGGAATGGATTTGCGAAAAACGATAATCCACTTTCGGATAGGGCCCGAGCCACTGTTTCCAAAACCAATCGAGCGGCTTTTTGTACACCTTCTCGGCGGCGACGCGGATCGGCGTGCCGCCGAGCTGGAGGCGCAGGATCTCGTTCATCTGGTCGCCGAGGAGATCGCGCAATTTCGCGAAAATCAATTTGCCGCGGGGAAATGAATTATCGAATTGCGCCAGCGTGTCGCGCAGCGGATCGGAGTCCTCGAGCGTGAAAAAATAGGCCGAGGCGAACGGCACCTGCGGCGCATAGAGAATGCGATCGATCGCCGGGATGAAGCTCGCCCACTTGAGGATCTGCCGCGCGAACTCCGCGCGCCGGTATTGATGGAGGGTGAAGAGATCGACCAGATACGAGGCGCTCACGCCCTTGGCCCAGCCGAGGTCTTCGGGCTTTTCGCGCGCCGCGATCCGCTGGCCGATGATCAATTCGTAGACCGCGCGCGCCACCTCGAATTGGTGAAACTTGAGAAAGCGATCGAGCGGGAAGATGTCGAAGATCCGATCGGAGAGAAACACGAAGCCCGGCTGCGCCTGCGCCAGCTCGATCCTGAGCGCGCCCTCGACGAGCCGGATGGTCTCGCCGCGCGGAAGCGGCAGGTGCAGCTCGTCGAGGAGGTCGATGGCGTCCTTCACCGTATCGAGCACCCGCTTTTGCCGATTGGCCGGCAGATAGGGCAAGAGGTGCTCGGGCGGCGACGGCACCGGCCGCGCCGCGCCCGAATAAAGAATGATGTGGACGCCCAACTCGTCGGCCTCATAGCTGCGCAGCTTGGGCGGGCCGACGATCAGCGCCGCCGCCCTGCTCGGGCCGAGCGCGACCGTGAGCGCGCCGCCCTTCTCGACGGCGTAGAGCGTACCGTTGACCACCACGTCGCTCACCCGCGTGACCCGCGTGGTCACCCGGTAGTCGCCGCGCCCGGGCGGCGCCAAAAAGAGCGGCTGCCCGCGCGGGCCTGTCTCGACCAGCATCGGGTAGAAGCCGCCGGCCAGCGTGCAGGTGCCGCGAAAGCAGCCGAACGGCCCGTAACGGGTCGGCACCCTGGTCTCGAACTCGAGCTCGATGACCGCGCGCGCGTGCGGCGCGATTGGCTGAGGCGGCACCACCCGCAACAGCGTGCCGGCGCCCGCCTGTTTTTGATCTTCGACGGTGACCGCGGCGGCGCGCCCGTCGACGATCACCGCGCCGGTGCGCATCCCGCCCGGGTTGAAGCGACGCGGATAGATCCACCAGAAGTTGTAGTCGTTGAGCTTGGGCGAGCGGGTGGCGAAGCGCTCCGGATATCGCCACAGCCAAATCGTCGAAAGCGGCGTCGCGCTATCGTTTTGAAGCTCGATGCGCGCCCGGCCGAACACCCGGCGCGCGTCGCGGTCGACGGTGACGTCGAGCTGATAGTGCGGCAGCGATCGGGCGTGAGCCAGCTCGGCGACGCAGACCACGCACAGCACGAGAGCGAAGCGGCGCACCCTCGGCGAGCGTATCACCTCGCTCGACTGCGCGGAATTACGGGAAGCTGTAGCGCATCACGTCGAGCCCGCCGTCGGTCTCCATCATCACGTAGACCGAGCCGTCGTCGCCGACGCTCATCGGGCGGAAGTTCTCGTCGGCGGTCGGAAACGGCGGGATCTGGAGCACGCCGCGCAAATCGCCGCCTTCGCCGAGCCGCACGATCACGATCCGCTCGTCGAGGATCGGATAGGGCGGCTGACTGCCCTCCTCGCCCACGTCGCCCGCGAGGTAGATCATCCCCTGCCGATCGCTGTCGAGCATGACGATGTGGAGGATCGGCGCGCCGAGCCCGACCGGCTGCGACCAGCGCGGCTGCCCGGTCTCGCGATCGAACGCGCTCACCGTCACCTCGCCCGCGCCGCGCTCGGAGATCGCCGCCGAGACCAGGAGCCGTCCGTCGCGGGTCGGCCGCCCGACGAGCTGCGGCCGCAAAGGATCGGCCTGCCCGTCGGGTCCGGCGACCCGAACCAGCGCGCCGTGCTCGCGCTCGACATAGGTGCCATCGTCGTCGGAGAAGACCCCGGTCACCTCGCCGCCCTCTTTGATCCCCACGCCCACGAGCGGCACCTCGTTCACCAGCTTGCCGCTCGAGTCGTAGACCTGCAGATTTTGATCGGCGAGCCGATCGAGCATCACCGTGCGGCCCTCTTTTCCGAACGCGAAGTCCTGCAGCGTGTCGCCGCCGGTAGTGATGGTTCCGACGAGCGTGCCGTCCCGAAACCGCTCGAGCCGCCGGTTCACCTGGTCGAGCACGTCGAGCTCGCCGCCAGGGCCGGCGCGCACCGCCATCGGCATCTCCGGATTCGACTCGGGATCGTGCTTGCGCCC